>NZ_JAUSKL010000026.1 GCF_030646925.1 Candidatus Binatus sp.
CCGCCCGTCCACTATGGCGCGAGTACAGCCCGGCCAGCCGCTCAGCCTCGAAGCGCCCCTTCCAGCGACTAATATAGTTGGGGTTGCAACCGAGCAGCTGGCGAATCGTCAGGTAGGACATCCCTTGCGCCAACAGCAGGATCAGCCGCGCCCGGCGCACATCCTCGGCTGGCAGGGTGCGCGAGCGCACTCTATCCCACAGTTCCTTGCGCTCCCTCGGGGCCAATCCAAGCTCTCCATCAAGCATCCCTTACGATACACTAACCCGATACCAATGTCACTGTTACAGGCCACTAGGTATGGGGCGGCTTGGGGATCGATATTCAACGCTTGCCTGAGTGAAGACCGCACGTCGCTCACGGTACGACCGGCTGAAGCACAACGCACCTCATTGACCCCGTTGACGACAAGCTACGGCCATAGTTCGTCCTCCGTTCTGAGGATAACGTTCGCGCGATTCGCAGTGAATCGTCGGCACTGAGAGCCGAACGAGCTTCGCGACAGAGCTGTTTTCGGGGAGAGTCCCCACAAAATCCCCCACAATCCCAGAAGAGCTGCCAGCCTCTTCCGAACAGAGTGTGGGCATAACTCTTTGAATTAACAATGAAATTGGTTTGGTCGGGGTGGCCGGATTTGAACCGGCGACCACACGCACCCCAAGCGTGTGCGCTACCAGGCTGCGCCACACCCCGACGCTTTGACGACGCCACGCGCAAGCGCGCGCATCGGTGAGAGCAAGACACAGTATTATTTCGGGCGCATCAAGACCACAACCGCGATACCCGGGCGTCAATCGGCGGCGGCGGCTTCCGGCACTTTGACTTGCACAGTGCCATCGCCAGTGTCCGGTATCAGCCATCGATAAATCAGCGGCAGGACGTAGAGCGTGAACGGCGTCGAGGTGATAAGCCCGCCGATCACGACGGTGGCGAGCGGACTCTGCACTTCCGCGCCCGCGCCGCGAGAGATCGCCATCGGGATGAAGCCGAACAGCGCGACCATCGAGGCCATCAGGATCGGGCGCAGCCGTTCGCGCGAAGCCTGCGCGATTGCTTCATCGACCGGCGTGCCCATCTCGCGCAGCCGATTGATTTCCGAGACCAGCACGACGCCGTTTAAGACCGACACGCCGAACAGGGTGATAAATCCCACGCCGGCGGTGATCGAGAACGTCAGGCCGCGCAGCCCGAGCGCGATTATTCCGCCGCACGCGCCGAGCAGCACGTTGCCGAAGATCAGCAGCGCCGTGCGCATCGAGTTGAACGTGTTGTAGAGCAGGATCACGATCAGCAGCAGCGACACCGGCACCAGCAGCATCAGGCGTTTCGATGCGCGCTGGAGATTTTCATACTGGCCACCCCACTCGAGCCACCATCCGCGGGGCAGTTCGGCCTGCTCGCCGACGGCCGCTTTGGCTTTGGCGACGAAGCTGCCGAGATCGGTGCCGCGCACATTGACCGCGACCGTAACCCGGCGAGTCAGGTTCTCCCGCCAGATCGAGACGGGCCCTTCCTCGACGGTGAAGCGCGCCAGTTGCGCGAGCGGGATCAGCTTGCCGTCGGGCGCGGCCACCATGATGTCGTCGAGCTGCTCGAGGTTCTCGCGCGAGGCTTTCGCGAAGCGAACCTGCAACAGGTAACGCGCGTCGCCTTCGACCACCTGGCCAACGATTTTGCCGCCGATCGTTTCGACCGCGTCGAGCACGTCGGAGACGTTGATACCGTAGCGGGCGACTTCGGCGCGATTGATCTCGATATTGAGCGACGGCAAGCCCTCGCGCGGCGCCACTTTGCCGTCGGCGGATCCAGGAATCTCGCTCAGAATCTTGAGCAGCTTCTTGCCGAAGCCGAGCATCTTGCCGAAATCATCGCCATAGACATGAAGGGCGACGTCCGCCTTGATACCGGCGATCATGTCATTTACACGGTTCTCGATCGGCTGCGAAAAAGAGTAGCGGGTTTCGGGCACGCGCTCCTTGAGCTTGCGCTCGAGCTCCTTGATCAACGCTTCGCGGCCGGTCATCCGCCACTCTTCCGGCGGCTTGAGGAAGACGTAAACGTCGCTCTCGTCGGGTCCCGCGGTGTCGGTGGCGAGTTCGGGCCGGCCGATTCGTGATACCACGCGGGTCACCTCGGGCAATTCCAGCAAGGCTTTTTCAGCGCGCGTCGCGTCTTTGGCGGCAGCGCCGAGAGAGATACTGGGCACCCGCAGCACGTCGACGTTAATCGTTCCTTCGTTGAGAGTCGGGATGAACTCGCTGCCGAGAAACGGTCCCCATGCGAAGCCGACAATCAGCAGGACCAGCGACGCGCCGAGCGCGATCTGCGGCCGCGGCCCGATCCATCCGGCGGCGTTCGCATGCCATCGATCGAACATTCGTGCGATATACGGCTCGTGAGCCGGAACTTTTTTGAGGAGTAGCGACGCCATCACCGGCACGAACGTGAGCGCGCATAACAGCGAGCCGCAGAGCGCGAAGATCACGGTCAGCGCCATCGGACGAAACATTTTTCCTTCGACGTTCTCGAACGTCAGGATCGGCAGGTACACGATGATGATGATCCCGATTGCAAATACGATCGGGCGCAGTACCTCGCGGCCCGCCTCGAAGATGCGATGGCTCATCGAATGTCCGCGCGGATCGGACGTGGCAAGGCGGCGGAAAATGTTCTCGATCATGACGACCGAGCCGTCCACGATTAGTCCGAAATCGATCGCGCCGAGGCTCATCAGATTGCCCGACACGCCGCTCCACTTCATGCCCATGAACGCCACCAGCATCGAGAGCGGAATCACCGACGCAACGATCAGGCTGGCGCGGATGTCGCCGAGGAACAGAAACAGGACGACGACCACCAGGATCGCGCCCTCGACCAGATTATGGCTGACGGTCTCAATCGTTCGTTTGATCAGATCGGCCCGATCGTAAAACGGCTCGATCTTGACGCCTTCGGGCAGCGTCGGCTGGATCTCCTTGATTTTGGCCTTGACCCGCTCGACCACGGTGCGCGAGTTCTCGCCGATCAGCATCATGACCACGCCGACCACTGTTTCGCCCTTGCCGTCATGCGTGACTGCGCCCTGTCGGATACGCGGTGCGAACGCGACCTTGCCGAGATTTTTGGCGTAGATCGGCACGCCGGTGCGATTGCCGACCACGATATTACCGACGTCGGCCAGGTTCTGGATCAGGCCGGTGCCGCGGATCACTTCCTGCTCGCCGCTGCGCACGATATAGCCGCCGCCGGCGCTGGCATTGTTTTTCTCGAGCGCGCGGAAGACGTCGCTCAAGCTCAGGCCGTAAGCCACCAGCGAACTTGGGTCGAGTTGCAGTTCGAAGGTCCGGAGTTCGCCGCCAAAGCTGTTGACTTCAACGACGCCTGGAACCGCTTTCAGGCGCGGCGCAATTTGCCAGTTCAGAATCGATCGAAGATCCATCAGGCTGCGATTCGGATCGACCACCTCGAACTGGTAAATCTCGCCGAGCGCGGTCGATACCGGCGTCATCTCAGGTGAGCCGTAGCCCTTCGGAATCAGTTCGCGCGCCGCCGGCAGTCGTTCCATCACGAGGCGCCGGGCAAAGTAGATGTCGTACTTCTCTTCGAAGTAAATCCACACCGAAGACAGTCCGAAGCGCGAGAGTGAGCGGATTTCCGTGATACCGGGCATCCCGCGCATCGCGATCTCGACCGGAAACGTGATGAACTTCTCGACTTCCGCGGGCCCGAGTCCCTGCGCGTCGGTCACCACCTGCACCACGTTGGGCGTGACGTCGGGCACCGCGTCGATCGGCAGCGAAACCAGCGCGCGCGCGCCCAGGCCAACGATCACGAGCACCAGGATGATCGTGAGCAGGCGGTTCTGCAGCGCCGCTTCGAATAGTCGATTGGCCATTACTCAGCGCATCTCACGATTGACGAACATTGCCTTGAGCGCGAGGCCGCCTTCCGAGACTACGCGCTCGCCCTCTCTCACGCCGGACACTATTTCGACGTCGGAATGGCCGGCCGAACCCAGCGTCACCGGTCTCACTGCGAAGCTGGCGGCGGAGACTTCGACGAACACCGACTTCTGGCCGTTGATTTCATAGACCGCGGAGGCCGGCGCCGTCAGCACTTCGCGCGATGCGCGCGCGGTGGTGGTGATCTGCGCATTGGCGAACATCCCGGGCTTGAGCCGCCGCTCGGGATTCGGCACGTCGATTCGCGCCTGCACGGTGCGCGTCGAGCGCTCGACGGTATCGCCGATGTAGGACACGACTCCGTTGAAGCGCTCGTCGGGATACGCGCCGACGGTTATTTCGGCGGGCTCGCCGATCTGCAAGGTCGATAGGTCGTGCTCGAACACGTTGACCAGCACCCAGACGTTGCGCAGATCGATAATCGTCATCACGCTTTCATCGCCCGAGACAAACGCGCCGATTGTGAGATTGCGCTTGGTAACGGTGCCGGCGATCGGCGCGGTCAGGGTGAAATCGGAGAGCGGCGGGCCATTTTCGGGCCAGGCGAGACCCGCGAGTTCCTTGGGTGAGATTAACAGGCGCAGCGCTTCGCGCGTGCTCTTGTATTGCGCCAGCGCGATCTCGTGATTGGCGCGCGCCTCGAGCACGTCCTTGGCGGAGGCGATCTTGTCCTTGAAGAGACGCTCCTCGCGCGCGAGATGCTGCCCGGCGATCTGTTCGAGCACCCGCGATTTCAGATACTCCGCCTTGGCCTGCCCGAGTTCGATACTGCTCAGCACCGCCAGCGGATCGCCCGGCTTGACCTCCTGTCCCGGCTCGGCGATCAGCTTCAGCACGCGCGCTCGAATCCGCGGCGTCACGTGCGCGATTTTGCGCGCGTCGGGCTCGATCATCGCGGTCGCGGCAATCAGATTCGACAACCTTTTGCGCTTGATCTCGGCGAACTTCAGATCCGCCTGCGCCTTCGAGCCCTGGCCCAGCGAGATCGTTCCCTTGGCGGGCAACTTGTCCGTCGCCGCACCGGCCATCGCCGGAGACGCGACCGCGAGCAGCAGCGCGAGCATCAGACTTGCGATCGTGTGATTCATAGGGGCGCTCCGGTGGCGAGTTCGAGCGCGATTTGAGAACTCCACACTCCGAACCCGGCGTCGAGGTAGGCGGTGCGCGCCTCGAAGGTCAGCCGTTCCGCGACCGACAGCCGCAGCAGATCAATCTTACCTTCTTTAAACGCCCGCTCCAGCAGGTTGAAGCTTTCCCGCGCCGGAACCACCACGTCGTGCTGGTAGATTTGAAGCTGCCTGTACGCGGCTAGATAACCGTAGTAGGCGTCGCGGACTTCGCGTTCGATATCCAGATACTTAGCGCGCTCGCGCGCACTCGCTTGGCGGCGGCGCGCTTCGATCACGGTCGCTTCTCCCGTGCGCCGATTGAACAGCGGGATCGAAAGGCCGAGCGTGCCGCCGACGAAACGTTCGGTGTTCAACTCGTGTCCAAGAAAAACGCCGAAGGACGGATTGGGAAGATTCATGCGTTGGTTAAGAGCATATTCGGCGTTCAGCCGAGCCACTTCAAGTTGCCGCGCGCGCAGGTCGGGCCGTCTACTTTTTGCATTTGCCACCAGCGTCTCAAGATCGATTGCCAGTTTGGGAGGATTGAAGTCACCGGTCGGGTCAGGCTCAGGCCCGGCATATCCACCCAGCAGGCGCCCGAGACTCGATCTTTGAAGCCGATAAATTTCCTGGCCCTGGATAAGCGCGCGCTGGCTCTGACCATACCGGACGACCGCCAGATTGTGATCGATTTGGCCGATCTCGCCGGCGCTCAGACGAATCCGCGCAGCCTCGAGCAGGCGCGCGTCGAGCGCTTCGACCTCGGTCAAGAGGCGCACCAGTTGGCGCGCGCGGAGCGCGTCGAGGAAGGTCAGCCTGACCGTGGCGATGAGCAGCCGGAATCCGTCCTCAAATTCGGCGGCCGATTGTTGGAGCCGGACGGTGCGGGACTTTTGGCGAAGCGAGCGCTGACCAAAAACCTCGAACTCCTGCCTCATGCCGACGCGCCAATCCTGCGTGTTCGAGCGGTTCGAGCGCGCGCGATAGTTGGCCGCATTGTCACTCTCAAAATCGGACTGGCTAAGATAGTTGGCCTGTTCGAGTTCGCCCCGCGCGACGTTGATCTCCTGCGCCGCGGCGGCGAGATCGGGGTTATGCGCCCGCGCGATCGAGATGGCGTCCTCGAGGGTAATTTCCTGGGCCGCGTGCGAGACAGGGATATTCAGAAGCAACGCGATCAATACGATCGCGGCGTAAAGTGATCGGCTAGCAGTTTTCAACGTTTTCCCGGCGACCACACCTTCCATCCACGAATTCGCCCTCCGCGCATTTCCGCCGCAGCGATGCTGTCCGAGTCGGAAACCGTCGATTTTCTACCGGATGGCGCTTGACGGATTCTGACATAGGCTCAATCGTGTGGCCATTTGGGCGACCCGCAAAAGGTAGCCAATGAGACGGAAAATCTCCGTTCAAGACCGGGCATGGCATCCCGTGCCGCGATTTAGACGGCCCCGAGCCGGATTAATTCACGCCTGATACAGGGATCGCGTCGAGAGGGCGCGCCCTGCTACGGTTTTTTCTTCGCCGCGACCCGCGGCCGCCACTGCACGAACGATCGCATATCGACCTGAAACGTCCACGCGCTCTTCGACTGATTGATCAGATGCACGATCTCGTCGCAGATCGCCGACGGCGGCACGAAATGCGACGGATCCACGTCGGGCATCGACTCGCGCACCCGCTCGCTATCGACCGCACCATCGACGTCGAGCGCCGCCGCGTGCACGCCGAGATGCATGAACTCGTAGGCCACCGATTCGGCGATCGCGCGCTGCGCGAGCTTCGACGCGTTGTAGGCCGAGTATTGCGCCGGGCCACTCCGCGACTCGGAGCCGAGCACGAAGATCACCGTGCCGGATTTGCGCTCGGCCATCTTGCCGATCACCGCCTGGGTGCAGAAAAAAGGACCGAAGGCGTTGACCTTCAACTGGGAATCGAAATCCTCTTCGGTGATTTCGGTGAATTTCTTGCGCAGATATGCGCCGGCATTATTGATCAACACCGAGATTGGTCCGAGCTCGCGCTCGACGGTTTCGACCGCCGCGACCACCTGCTCGCGGCGCGATACGTCGGTCGGCGTGACGACGGCCTTGCCACCTTGGGCGCGGATCAGTTCCGCGGTTTCCTCGAGTTGCGACTTGGTGCGCGCAATCAGGCCTACGTGAAAGCCTTCACGGGCCATGCGGAGTGCGATGTCGCGGCCGATGCCGCGGCCAGCGCCGGTTACCAGTGCGATTTTGGGGTCAGACATAACGCCGAATCTTACCCACTTGTCGGAAGCGTGCAAACCTTACCAAATATTTGCAAATATGTGGCGCTTGCCTTAACACTCGCGTTGATGAATGGTAACGTTGCCCGTCGAGGTGCTCCATGCCCGTTTCTTATAGTCGTCGCGGCAGCCAAAATCGCACCTTCCTCAACCTGACTGGTTCCGTAGCTGTCGTTTCGGTAGTGGTTTTCGCGCTGATGTTCGCCGGCGGAGGCGTCTCGTACGCCGATGACCCCGATTCCGGCATCAGCGCCGCGCCCGATTCCGACGCCCCGCCGACTCTTATTCCAGATACGACGTGGGAAAGCGCAAACCAGGTCCTCGAACTCCCGCAGGAATGCAATCCCGAGCACGCTTCCATTCCGTGCGATCAGCATCCGGTTGCGGTCGCCAACGACTCTTCGTCGAGCAGCGATGATGACGATGAAGAGGACGTCGAGACGGCAGGAATCAAGTCCGGCGCGGTTAACGACGCGGATGCCGGCGGCGGCGACGCGCTTGCGATGCAGCAATGGGGCGTCGTCGATGAATACGAAAATGAAGGCGCCGAAGCGTCCGCGATGATGACGCCGACCGGATGGGTCGTCACCGGCGTCTATCCCGCCAACACCAACGCTGGTCCGCGGATGGCGCTGATGGCCGGCCGATCGCCGTGGCACTTTGCCACCGCCCCGATGAGCAGTCCGCTCACCCAGGCCGCGCGTCCGCCGCTGAATTTCGGACCCTGGATGACGTCGCCTTCGACTACCTGGAACCGGCCCGCGGGCGGTCCGATGATGATGCCCGGCATGTCGCTTCGGATGCGCTGACACGACCTATTAACACTGAGCTTCGATCGCGAAGTTCGAAGCGAGCCGCGATCGGCTGGAGTATACTTGGTTAATGCTCATCACGGTCGACGTCGGCAACAGCGATATCGTAATCGGAATCTACGAAGGCGAGCGTCTGCGCAATCACTGGCGGATCTCGACCATCCGCGATCGCACTACCGACGAACACGGCGCGCTGTTGAACACGCTGTTCGGCGCCGCCGGTATTCCGCCCGGCCTCAAGCCTGAAGGCATAGCGATAGCGTGCGTCGTGCCGCCGCTCAACCAGGTGATGGAACAGCTCGCGATGCGCTATTTCCATTGCGATCCGCTGATGGTCGGTCCGGGAATCAAGACCGGGATGCCGATCCTCTATGAGAATCCCAAGGAAGTCGGCGCGGACAGGATCGTCAACGCAGTCGCGGCGTTCGAGCGCTACTCGAGCGCCTGCATCGTGGTCGATTTTGGCACCGCGACCAGCTTCGACTACATCACGGGCAAGGGCGAGTATGCGGGCGGCGCGATCGCGCCGGGGCTCGGCGTCTCGATGAACGCGCTGATCGAGCACGCCGCCAAGCTTTATCGCGTCGAGCTGGTGCGTCCGCGCGAGGCGGTCGGCCGCACTACGATCTCGTCGATCCAGTCAGGGCTCATCTTCGGATACACCGCGCTGGTCGATGGACTGGTCACGCGCATCCTGCGCGAGCGCGGCGAAAAGGCGCGCATAATCGCGACTGGCACCTTCGCCGATTTGATCGCGCCGGAGAGCGAAACGATCGAGGAAGTGGACGAGTTCCTGACATTGAAGGGCCTCAGATTGATTTTCGAGCGCAATCGTCGCTAGGAATACGTGCGAGAGGCTCGCGATGGAAAAAATCACCCGCGTCGTAACAGACAACATGATTGGCTTGAAGTTGCCGGATTACGCGCGCCATTCGCCGCGAGTCGCCACCGTGCTCGGAAAAAATCCGAGCGCGTTCACCGGACCCGGCACCAATACCTATATCGTCGGCACTTCGTCGCGCCCGCTGTTGCTCGATACCGGGCAGGGCGTCGCGGTCTATATCGATCTGCTCGAAGCCGCGATGAAGGAACTCGCGCACAGCAGCGAGCTCGATCGAATCGTGCTCACGCACGCGCATGTCGATCACCTGGGCGGGGTGAAGCAGGTGACCGAGCGCTTCGGCTCGATGGAAGTGCTCAAGATGCCGTGGGAGGGTCACGACGCTCCCGCCGGCGCGATCACACCGATCGGCCACGACGCGATCGTCGAGACCGACGGCGTCACGCTGCGCGCAGTGCATACGCCCGGTCACGCGCCCGATCATCTTTGCTATTACCTCGAAGAAGAGCGCGCGCTGTTTACCGGCGACGTTGTGCTGGGGGCGGGCACCACCGTTATCCCGGACGACACCGGCGACCTCGCGGACTATATGGATTCGCTGCGGCGCCTGCTCGAACTGGACCTCGAGACTATCTACCCGGCGCACGGTCCGGTGATCAGAAAGCCGCGCCAGAAAATTCGCGAGTACATCGCGCATCGCGAACTCCGCGAGCGCCAGGTGCTGGAAGCGCTCAAGGACGGGCCGCTCGAACCGATGGCGATCGTCAAGAAGATTTACACCGACGTCCCCGAGTATCTGCATCAAGCTGCCGCCAGCTCCGTTCGCTCTCATCTGGGCAAGCTGAAACGAGATGGCCGCGTGGTCGAGCATGAAAAGCGTTGGAGTCTTGTCTAGCAGGCGCTGGCGCCATCAATTGATGATTGCGGCGCTCGCCGCGAGCCCGCTCATTTTGAGCTGGCAGGACTGCGCATTCAGTCAGACGCCTGACTCGACTGAGGCAAGCAGGACGTGGAAGGCCGCTGCTGCGGCCGCCGCCGCCGCGCCGGCCAGCGCGAAGCCTGAGAGCAAGTTCGCGGCCTCGCTGCCAACCAACCTGGTGCCGGACGATTCGGCGCCCTCGCTCGCGCTTCCGTTGGCGCCGCCGCCGCGCGACACCGCTTACGAGGACGACGACGTGATCGCGCCGCCGCGCGACACCTCCGCGCCAATCGAGAACGATCCGACCGCGATGCCGAACAACCTCGTAACGACGCCGATCGGCGACAGCGGCCAGTCTTCAAGCACGGTCGAGATTCCGCCGGTGCTGCCTGCGCCGGATACCGCCGCGACGGATTCGCATCCGCCACCGATCAACGTGCAGGCGCAAACCGCGAAAAAGTCCGGCATCGACGACAGCCTGCAATCAGCCGCCGAACAGGCTGAGATAGCGCGCTATCAGCAGGAGCAAAGCGGTCCTTCGTCGGCGCAGTACCGCAATTTGCAGGCGCTTGCCGCCGAAGGCGACATCACGACGCCGATTGGCCTGGTGCTGCGCGAGGAACGGCGCGCGCTCCGGACCGGCGAGGAGGCCGACGGCCTGTTGATCGTCTCGGTGCGCAAGGGCAGCCCGGCGGCCGGCGCTGGACTTCACGCCTTCAGCCACGGCGTCCACGACGCCATCACGGGCATCGCGATGATCGGCTCGGTGGTGAGCGGGATACCGGCCGCGATGGTGGTGGTGCCGCTGATGGAATACATGCAGGTCGGCGAGAGTTACGATCTGATCATCGGTATCGATGGGTCGCGGGTGAAGAACTTCCTTGATTTCGAAGATCAGATGCGCGACGTGCAGCCGGGGGAGTTGATCTATTTCAGCATCGTGCGCAACGGCAAGCGCCTGCAAGTGGCGGTGCCAGTAACGACCGCATTGAATTAGCGCCAGACGAAGAAATCGGGTTCACACGTGCGGGTCGGCTTCACGCGGAAGTCGGTTGTTCCTTCTTGTTAGCGGAACCAGACGCATTGTGGATTCGCGATCGGATGCAGTAAAATGGCGCGGATGCGCATGATGGAGCGAGCGCGCCCGGTCAGGCTCTTCTACAGTTACTGTCACAAGGACAAACAAAGAGTATTTCCCACTGTACGTGAACGAGTTTGCGTGGCGCTTCGACAACCGAAAAAACCCGAATGCATTTGCTGATTTAATTGCGACGTGCAGTTAACTAGCCGTGCAAAGGTGGAAGCGCTAAAATATTGAGGTGGCTTCCATCCGAAATGGCAAGGGCCGAACGACTCGAAAAAAATACGTTCCAAGCGAAAAACAGCGCGCAAGCGATGAAAAACTCCGAGACGAACTGTGGCAGTTCGACCTGAAGAAATTCGATAGAGCGCTGGAAAAAGCCCTGAAAACATCGGGGTAATAGCAGTTTCGACTCCTCTCCGTGTGGCCCACAACGCCCGTTATCGGCGGTTTGCGTGATTCTTGATCTTCGGTCTATGCTTCGTCACCGATGGTAGTTCACAACATACCGATTGATTGGGTGGTTCCGAGCGACCTTCGAACCGAATACGCCACAAACGTACCGCGCAACATGGTGAACACGAATTTTTTCTGATGTTCTTTCAAGCCCAACCCCCGATAATCCTCGGTGAAAAGGAAGAGCGGGAAAAACAATTAAGTGAATTGACAAAAATCCCCGCGAAGTGCGTCGCAAAACTAATCATTTCTCCGGATCGAGTGGAAGAGATTATCAAGCTTCTTCAATCTCAACTGGACAATTACCAGACGACTTTTAAGAAAGGGACCAAAAAAGAGAAATGAAAGTCTCCGGACAATACTCAGTCTCAGCGATGTCGTCTTCATCCATCAGCGACCGCGCCTCAGTTCTAGCCACTCAAGCGTCGCCCGTTCGCTCCGCAGCGCTCTTTTTGATGGGATCGTTGGGCGATACAAATCTGTCTATTCGACAACCGATTACTCTAATTTTAGAGAATGACGACAATGGCGGTTTCATTGCTAGCGATCCGTATTTTGCCGTCTACGGTGAGGGAGTCGCACCCGCTGAAGCCCTGCGAGATTATCGATCTTCCTTAGAGGACTATTTCTTTCTTTTAAAAGACGAGTCCGCCACGAGTCCTGAGGACGAACAACAATTTTTGAAGCTAAAGGACTTCGTCGATTTTGACTTTCCTCGACTAGAGTTCAAAGGGTCATCGCGCTGAAGATGCCGCTTAAAAAGAGGGAAGTCGAAAATCAGTTAAGACATAAATTTCATTTCACCGAGTCGAAGACGCGTTCGTCCGATCATATTTGGCTCGAACGCAAGGTTCCTGGTCGGGCCACGATCCGAACGAGGCTTTCACATTCCAATAAAGAACTGCGCACCCCGTTGATCAAAATCATAGCCCGGCAGCTTGGAGTACAGTCTCAGTTTTTCGAAGGGATGATTGAGTGCTCAAACAGCGACGATGACTTCCACCAAGCAATCGCCCCTCCGTAACTTAGCACTTATTTCAAAGCAATCACTTTAGCTTGACCCAAAACAGATAGCCGCAGTTGCCGCTAAGGCCGGTGGAGTGCTTGCCGCCTGTTTGGCTTCCTTCATCTCCGCAATCATCGCGACAATCGCGCTCTTGCAGAGATCAAAGAGTATTAGCGCCTTGTCTTCGCCCAGATTGTCTTCGGGGTGCAGGCCAGAGAGTCTTATCGTCGGTACGGCAGGAGGTCGATCAGGTGGAAAGAGAAAAGGACGACGGCATCAGGATTGAGCGCGTGATCACCGACGAAGTCGGTGTACCACGGAACGATGGAACGCCCGGCAGCGCCTTTTACGCCGTGCCATTCAAGTTGTCGGCGGCACCCTCCGCCCTTTGGACCAGGCTTTTTTTGGAGGAGTGGAAATTGCCTCCGCGGTTCACGGCGATGCATCGCGAGGATTCTTGGGGACAAGATTATCCTGGATGGCACGACGATTGAGGAGGTCGAACGATTTCACCTCGATACTCTGAAGCTGGTGGTTGCTGAAGCGAACAAACTTGAAAAAGAAGCGCGGCGAAAGTCGAAACCGCGGGCGAGCGCGCAGGAGAAGAAGGCAGAGCAGCACTTGAAACATGTCGCGACTGTAGCCAGCAGGTTGAACTTCGGGCACTGAGCTGCGACTAATCCTCTCGTCTCGTTCCTTGCGCATTAAAGACAGCGAGACAAAAGCAAGCGGGGGCGGAGAGATTGATCTCTCCGCCCCCGCTTGCTTTTGGGTTTATCGGCCCGGCAGCCGGTCGATCGGATTAGTTAAGCCACAGGCTAAAGCCTGTGCCACATCAATGTCATACTATCTACTCAGTTGCGGCTTAATAGTAATCGACCGGGTCGATCTGCCGCTTCGCGCCCCAGTAGAAAAGCATGTTCTCAGTCAGGCCTTGCCAGGTGAATTTTCCGGGCGGCAGCAGAAGGCGCTTGAACATCGATTTGAGCGAGTAGAACTCCTTGGTGCATCGCCACACGCCTTCTTCGACTTCCTGCGGCGACATGTTTTTCGGCACGAACATGCAGCGGAAATTGTTGGTGTAAAGGTCTGCATCGGGGATGATCACGCGGCCTTCATTTTCGAGCTGCGTGCGCATCGGAGTGCCGCGCCGCGGCGTGACGGTATTGAAGAACGCCTCGGGCGCCTTGACCTCGTGCAGAAACTTCAGCGTGTCGTCGAAAATCCCCGGATGATCTTCTTCGAGGCCGAACATGAAATTGAGCGAGTAGTAGATGCCGTGTTTCTCGAGCTTTTTGAGCAGCTTCTTGTACTGGCTGGCGTGGTTCTGAATCTTGTTCATCGAGAGCAGGCTGTCCTGGCTGATCGATTCGACGCCGATATTGACGTGGAAGATTCCTGCTTTCGCAGCGAGCTCGAGCAATTCGTCGTCGTGATTCGAGTTGATCGTCCAGAGGCATGAAAAGCGGATGTTGAGCGGCTCGATTGCCTTGAACAGTTCGCGCGCGAACTTGTGCTTGCCGGTGATTTGATCGTCGATAAACTGGAAGCGCTTGAAGCCGGTGATTTTCACCACCTGCTTGATTTCCTCGACGATGTCCTCGATTGGCCGCGTGCGATACGCGCCGTCATAGAAGACCGGGATTTCGCAGAACGAGCATCGGTAGGGGCATCCGCGGCTCGCCTGCACCGGCGCCGCCTTGAACAGGTAGCGATTGAGCTTCAGCAGTTCGTGGCGCGGGCGCGGCAGATTCTTCAGATCGTGGAGCTTGTCGGCCTTGTAAACCTGTTTGAGTTTGCCGTCGCGCCAATCCTGGAGCAGTCCGGCCCACACGAGATCGGCCTCGCCCTGCACGACCGCATCGCAATGATGCAGCGCTTCTTCGGTCTGCAGGGTGGCGTGGAATCCGCCGAAGACGACCGGGATGCCGCGCTTGCGGAATTCGTCGCCGAGCTGGTACGCGCGGAGCGATGCGCCGATCGTGGTCGTCATGCCCACGAGGTCCCATCCGCCGTCGAAATCGATATCTTCGAGGCGCTCGTCGCACAGCGTCACGTCGTAATCGTCGGGAGTCAGGCCGGCCATCAGCGGGATCATCAATCCCATAATCAGGCGCCATCGAGTCTTATGGGGTGTGCCGTCGAGATGGACGGTGGTGGGCTGCACCAGCAGGATTCGGGGCTTTTTGCCATTCATGGTTCGTGCAACTCCTCTAGTGAGACACGTTGTCGGCGGATTTAGCCGGCTGGCCGGTCAACCAAATCAGGACCGCGGCGAAGGCATAGCAACCGAATGCGGCGCCCCACGCAAAATATTCGAGGCGATTGAAGAGCGCCAGAATGACCAGCAGATAGGCGAAGTCGCGGCCACTCCATCGATCGATAGTATCGAGCCATCGGGCAGCTTCCTCGCCCCTGTATCTGAAGGCGCGCCAGGTCGCGTAGGCGCAGATCGCAAAGCCAGTGAGCAGAATCGGAATCAGGGCCAGGTACGCCGAGCTTTGGCTCGCCCGATAGCACCCGGTGAGCAGGCCGACGAAGATCGCGACGTGCACGATATTGTCGGTGAGGATATCGAGCTTGCCGCCGAACTTGGTCTCTTTCATCTTGAGCCGCGCGAGTTCGCCGTCCACGCCATCGATCATGATCGAGGTCAGAAAGAAAATTGTCGCCAGCAATCGGACGGTGTAGTTCGGCACCGAGAGCATCCACGCGGCGCCGAGGCCGAAGATCGTGTTGGCGATCGTCACCATGTTCGGCGTGATAGCGGTGCGGGCGAGGCGGTAGCTGATGCGCCACGAGATCCTGCGATCGATCCATCGCGCGAGCGGGGCATCCTTCTGTGCGGTTTCGGCGCTGAGCGATTGCGCGAGGCGGAGTTCAGCTTCATCGCGATCTTCGGGGCGGCCATTGAGCGCGAAGGGCAGCAGGCTAAGTGTCTCGGAGGGAACCGAGATGCCCACGGTATGATGATCGATTGAGAGGCCGCTTTTGATCACTTGGGCGACAGGGCCCGTGATAATTTCGCCGCCGCGATCGCGATCGGCGCTGAAGGTCTTTAGAACCAGGCTCGGATTGGCGGCGTGCCCGTCGAGCGCTTGCGCAAGATTCGCCCTGGACAGGACCAGGTTCCCCGCCAGCGCCACGCACGGCGCCGCACCGTCGATTCCATCGGGATGGTTCAATATGTCGTCGAACGATTCGACGATCGAAACCGAGTTGCGGCCGCTGAACTGGCCCATCGCTCGCGCGAGATCGACGCGGGCTTCCGGGGCGGCCTCGATCACGAATTTTTTGATTCCGGCACGTTCGCAATTCATCATCAGCCGTTCGAGGAGGGGGCGGCCGAAGATGGCATTGTTGGCGCGATCGGGCGCGAAAATTAATGCAGTTTCAATCAACAAAATATTGCCAAATCTCTACTGACCTATAGGACAGTCGCGGGTACCGTAACATACCGATCACACGAGCGCGAGTAGGGCTGCTACTGCCGAGGCGCGGGAAGTTATGAGTCGAGCTGTTTGAGCTTGGCCTCCATCTGCGCCATCAGGCTGTCATACGATCCCTGTTTCAGAACCGCCTGAATCTGCGCCGCGACGTTGCTCGCGAGGCTCTGTCCGTCGAGGATGATATCGATCACGCGCCATCGCGGACCAACCTTGCCGAGCACATAATCGATCGAAACCGCGCCGCCCTCGGCGCGTTTGACGGTGGTCGACACGATTCGACGCGCCTGCTTGATTTGCTCCTTGCCGAACTGAACCTCCAAGCCGGTGAAGAATTGGGAAGCTTCGGGGTAGGCGAGCTTTTGCAGCAATTCGCGGAGCAGATTGGCAAATCGGGCGCGTTCGGCGCGGCCGAGTTTGCTCCATTGGGCGCCAAGTGCGGTCCGGGAGAGCGAATCGATCGCGAGCGAATCGTCGATTTTCGCGATTAGTTCAGTTCTCGCGGCGTTATCTTTGGTGGTACGCAGCTTGCTCATTGATTCGAGCATCTGGCGCACGATCATTTCGGCTGGACCCGTAGTGTCGGCGGCGAGGGCGGATGAGAGGCGGGGGGTCGCCGCCAGGAAAAATAGCGCAAGAAAAATGATGATCATGGCGAGCTCGGCGAGCTCGACTACCCGATTTGGAAGAAATCGACGCAAATGCTGCCACCTCTGCTGCAGAACGCGGCCCGATATCAACGCGATTGCTTGAATCGTCACACGACTTATCAGTCTATGGGGAGTTCGAGCAATTAGCTGACCAGTAACCAACACTTAACGCGATCGCGCGCCCGATACCTAGTGACCGGGTACCTGCGCTGGTAAACTGTCGAGTTTGTGGCGAGCATCATGGCACTGCTGTTCGATTTCGGCGGCACGCTCGACGGGCCATCACATTGGCTCGACCGCTTTCTGGCGCAGTACCGGGCGGCGGGCATCGATATAACGCGCGCGGAAGTCGATCCGGCGTTCGATCACGCCACGCGAACGGGATATCGGGCGACCAGGGTGCTCGCGCGGTTCGGGCTTAAGGATTTGGTGCGATTCATTGTGGGCCATCAGGTCGAGTACCTCCGCAAAGACGGGCCGGAGCGAATCCGCTCGATGATCGAGGCGAGCGGCGCCGCGGGAAGGCATCGAATGGTCGAGCAGGTCACGGCGTCGTTCGTCGCGGAGACAGCGGCGGGATTGGAACACAGCCGCGGAGTTTTGACGGCGCTCAAAGCGCGCTTCAAGCTGGGCGTGGTGTCGAATTTCTATGGGAACCTGGATCGCATCCTGGCGGAATTTCGCCTCGATCGATTGATGAGCGCCGTCGCAGATTCGTCTAAGATAGGGATCTTCAAGCCGGAGCTGGGAATCTTCGAGGCTGCAATCGCCCAGATGCGCGTTGCGCCCGAGACGATCGCGATGATCGGCGATTCGCTCGGCAAGGATTGCGCGCCGGCGCATCGATTGGGCCTGCACACCGTATGGTTGTGCAGCGAAGGTGCGCGGGCGGACGCGGAGAATTCGGCAGAGGTCGCGGATCGCACGATTCGAACGATCGACGAATTGGTCGAGCTCAAATGGTGACCAAACTTCAAGGCGCGATCATCGCGGCGGGCCGCGGAGAACGGCTGCGGAACGAATCGAGTGCGATGCCGAAGCCGTTGGTCGAACTGGGCGGCGAGACGATGCTCGCGCGGCAGGCTCGCGCGCTTATCGCGGCAGGCGCGTCGTCGGTGATCGCGGTGATCAACTCGGAAACAGCGAGAATCGCGCAACAGATGAAAATTGACCTGAAGATCGAGTTGCCGGCCGAATTGAAAATCGTGGTGCGCGATACGCCAAGCTCGATGGAGACGATGCTCGCGCTCGGCGAGTATCTCGAACCGGGATGGTTCCTGGCGGCGACGGTCGATGCGATCGTCGCGCCGGCGGAACTCGCGCGCTTCGTCGCGGAAGCGCGACGCATGATCGCGAATCGCGGTATCGCGGGCCTCGTCGGCGTGCTGGCGGTCACGCGATGGCGCGGCGACCGGAAACCGCTCTTCGCGGAACTGACCAATGACGGATTGATCGCGCGGCTCGGTGGCGCGGAGGCATCGATGGTGACGGCGGGAATCTACCTGATGCACACCGAAATGTTTGAGCTGGCCGAATCGGCGCGGAGCCTCGGGCTGGACGCGCTCCGGCGTCTGCTCGGACTGATGCTCGAGCGCGGGATGAAGCTGGGCGCAATCGAAATCGCAGGCGCGATCGACGTCGACGAAGCGTCGGACCTCGAGGCCGCGCGCAGTGCGATACGGAGTTATCAATGAGTTATCGAGCTCTGGGAGTTTATCGGGAGCCTGAATTTTCGCCGGGCAAAGTGGAAGACGACGCGGCGATCCTCAACAGCGTGCTGGCGGAACTCGCGCGCGAAGGGATCGAGACGCAGGTGATGGACGCGAAAAGCTTTGGCGCGGGCGAGCTGCCGGCGCGGCAGGATATCGTGCTCGCGATGTGCCAGGGCGAGCAGCCGCTCAAGCGGCTCGCGGAAATCGAGCAGGGCGGCGCCGTCGCGATCAACTCGGCGCTCGCGATTCGCAACTGCTATCGCGACTTGCTCACCGCGGGACTCGCGCGGGCGGGCGTGCCGACGCCGGTCGGCGCGCTGGTCGCCACCGCCGAGCCGCTCGATTCGCGCAAGCTGGCGGGCGTGGATCTCGCGGCGGGCGTGTTCGTCAAACGCGGCGATTTGCATGCGCTCGGCGCCGACGACGTGCAGTATGCGTCGGATCGCGCGCAGGTGGAATCGATCCTGGCGGACTTCGCGCGGCGCGGAATCCGTAACGCCTTCGTGCAGCAGGAAGCGCACGGGCGCGTGGTCAAATTTTACGGCGTGAGCGCCGGGATGTATTTCGCCGCGCTGCCCGAGGACGAAGCAATCCCCGAAGCGGCGATTCGCGCGATGCAGGAAGCGGCGTCGGTCGCGTCGCAGGCGCTCGGGCTCGAGGCGTGGGGCGGCGACGCCATCTTGAGTGGCGATCGATTTGCGATTATCGACTTTAACGACTGGCCCAGTTATAGCCGTGTGCGGGGACCGGCGGCGCGCGCGATCGCAAGGCGCGCGATGAACCTGCTGGCGCGCCCGCGATGATCGGAATTTTTAGGGAGTGATGGTACCGCGATCGCCTGATGACAAACACCAGCCACGGCAAACTGCCTGCGATCAAGACCGCGATTCCGGGTCCCAAATCGAAGGAAATTTTCAACACCGAACAGAGCTATATCGCGCCCGGCCGGCAGCGAATCTCGCTGCTGGCGGGAATCGCGTTCGATCACGGCGAAGGCGCGACGCTGACCGACGCCGACGGCAACACCTACGTCGATTTCTTCGCGGGGGTGGCGGTGGCGAGCCTCGGCCATGGGCATCCGGGGCTGGCGCAGGCGCTCTCGAAGCAGGCGTCGCGGCTGATCGTCGGCACGTTCGCGACCAAAGAGCGCGCGGAGGCATTCAAGCTGCTGAGCGAAGTCGCGCCGGCGAATCTGAAACGCGCGCATCTCTATAGCGGCGGCGCAGAAGCGGTCGAGGCGGCGATTCGGCTTGCGCGATCGGCCACCAAAAAGCATGAGGTCGCGAGCTTCTGGGGCGGATTTCACGGCAAGACCGGCGGCGTGATCGGGCTTATCGGCGACGAATCGAAGCAAGGCTACGGTCCGCTGCAGGGCGGACAATACACGGTGCCGTATGCCGACTGTTATCGATGCCCATTCAAGCTGAAATATCCGGACTGCGGACTTTATTGCGTCGATTTCGCGCGCCAGCAGATCAAGATGAGTTCGGGCGGCGCGCTTGCGGCGATTATCGCGGAACCGATGCAGGGCACCGCGGGCAACGTGATTCCGCCGGACGACTGGATGCCGGCAATCAAGTCGGTCGCGAAGGATCTCGGCGCGATGCTGATCGCCGACGAGATGATCACCGGCTTCGGCCGCACCGGCAAATGGTGGGGCGTCGAGCATAGCGGCGTCACGCCCGATATCGTCACGATCGGCAAGGGCATGGGCTCGGGCTTCCCGGTGTCGGGCGTGCTGCTGAGCGACGAGTTGGGCAAAGCGGAGCCGTTCTCGAAGCCGAGTGCGTCGTCTTCGAGCTACGGCGGGAATCCGCTGGCGGCGGTCGCGGTCGCGGAGACGATACGCACGATCGAGAAAGAAGGCCTGGTCGAGAACTCGCGGCGAATCGGCGCGCTGATGCTGAGCCGCTTGATGGCGCTGAAAGAAAAATACGAATTCGTCGGCGACGTGCGCGGCAGGGGCCTGCTGATCGGCGTCGAACTGGTGCGCGATCGCAAGACCAAAGAACTGCTCGGCAAGCGGGTCACCGAACTGATTTTTGCCGAATGCCTGAAGCGCGGACTCGTCATCATGGGCTACTTCCCCAAGATTCGGATCAATCCGGCGCTGGTGATCACGGAAGCGCAGGCCGAGGCGGGAATCGCGATTCTCGACGAAGTGTTTGCGCACGTGCGCGATCGCGTCGATTGGCGCACTGCGTAGGATTTTTTCTTCAGGCAGGATTTTTTGCGATGGCCGATATCACGGGGAACGCCGCGTACTTTTTCGACCTCGCGGGCACGCTGGTCAAGTTCGACGACAATCGCGAACTGCCGCTCGACGCCAACGGCAAAGTTGTGATCGAGTTGATGCCGGGAGTCGCTGAAAAACTCGCGCCGATTCGCGACCGTCTGATGTTCGTCGTCACCAATCAGGCGGGAATCAAGCGCGGGCGGCTGACGGCGGAGAAAGTCGAAGCCGCGATCGTCGCGCTGGATTTGAAGCTCGGCGAGATCCTGACGGGATGGCAAGTATGCCCGCATACCGACGCCGATCGATGCGAATGCCGCAAGCCCAAGGGCGGCATGATCCGCGAACTCGCGGAGATTTACGGCGTCGACCTGAAGGCGTCGGCGATGATCGGCGATCAGGAAGTCGATCGGCTCGCGGGCGAAGCGGCGGGCGTTGCAGAATTTGTCTGGGCGAAAGATTTCTTCGCGGCAAAGTAGCCTCACACGTTCGGCGTGAATTGCGCGAGATCGTAGATGCCGAGGTGCTCTTCGATGATTCGACTCCGGCAGCCTCCGCTCAAGATGACGGAATAAGAGAGTTCGCCAGCAAGTGCGAACTTGACCTGCTTGTCATTCAGAGGCTAAGGCTGCGACGCCGAAGAATCCCGGAGGGATGCCGAGCAGAGTGAAAGATCCGGGATTCTTCGCTGCGCTCTGAATGACAAAAAGAGTTGGACGTTACGACGCCGTCGCAAGACAAACACGATCGCAGTTGATATTGATGCGGGTATCCGCAGTCCGGAGGGTTTGAAATGAAGATTGGATTACTGACACCGTTCGACGGCAAGAATGCAAACCCGGCCGAGTTCGCGCGCGTCGCGGAATCGCTCGGCTTCGAGTCGCTCTGGGTGCCGGAGCATCCGGCGTTCCCGGCCAATCCATCGACGCCGTTTCCGGGCGGCGGCGCGATTCCACCGATGTATCATCAGATGGCCGATCAGATGGTGGCGCTCAGCATGGCGGCCGCGGTGACGAAGAATCTCAAGCTCGCGACCGGGATTTGCCTGGTGCCGGAGCACGAGCCGCTCGCGCTGGCGAATCAGATCGCGACGCTCGATTCATTTTCGAATGGGCGGTTCATTTTCGGTATCGGCGCGGGATGGCTGCGCGAAGAATGCGATCTGTTCGGCGTCGATTTTCCGCATCGATGGACGCAGACGGCTGAGTTGATCGCGGCGATGCGCGCGCTTTGGACGGAGGATGCGCCGTCATTCGAAGGCAAGTACGTGAAGTTTCCGCCGGTCAAGATTTATCCCAAGCCGGCGCAGAAAAAAGGACCGCCGGTCGTGATCGGCAGCCTCGACAAGAATGCGCTGAAGCGCGTGGCCAAGTGGGCCGACGGATGGTGCCCGATTCGGCTCAAGGCTGATGTGTTCAAGGCAAAGGTCGAGGAGTTGAAGCGCGAGTGCGCGGCGATCGGTCGCGACTTCGGGAGTTTGGACATCACGATCATGGGCGGAATCGGCGGCGATCGCGCGAGAGTACAGGAAGGACTGAAGGAATATGCGGCGGCGGGCGCGCAGAGGTTCGTGGTCGGGCTCGGCGAGTTCACGCCCGCGACGTTCGAGAGCGTGCTGAAGAAGGTGGCCGGCTTGTATCTGTAACAGGGCACGCAGAAGGGCAGACATGTCCAAGATCACATCAACGGCAACCCGGTCACTAACATCGTCGGCTTTACCAGGCAGCGCGGCGCTTGGAGCGTGAAGATGAAGCCGGCAATCAATCCCAACCAAATGAAGATGAAGCTTGCACTGAATCCGAACCAAACTAGCGGTCAAGAAGTCTCTCCTAGTGGCGCCTCGACGTATGAACCAATGAGTAGTGTGTGGGAGGGGAGCGACGGAGACTTACTCGAAGCGATGTTTAAGTTTTACGCGACTATCCCACCTGAACCAATCCTGGATTCGACTTACAACGCCGGGCGATTTTGGAAGGGTTCGAAACGGCGCATCGTGTCTATGGACATCGACCCGCAACACAAGCCGATGATCGTTGGGGACAACCGGAAAATGACGGGCGTGCCGTCCGCCAAATTTGGAACCGTCGTGTACGACCCACCCCACGTCGGACCGCAGGGACGCGACAAAAGTAGAAAGCGATTTGATGTAGATTTCGGGGCGACGGTCGAGTGTGGCAAGGAGCAGGACTGGAACTTGAGCTACCTCTATCCAGCCTTCTTGAAGCAGGCCAGGAGAGTATTAAAACCCGACGGCTTGCTACTAGCCAAAGTCACCGACATGGTGAACAACCATAAATCGAAATGGCCGCACTGCGACTTCATGCGAATGGCCGAAGAGGCCGGATTTACTGTGTGCGATTTGATTATCAAGATTCGGAATGGTCCGATGGTTTCGACCAAGTGGAAGGAGGCCCATCACGCGCGAAAGCGACACTGTTTTTGGATTGTATGTCGCAACGGGGACGACTGCGAACGATAGTCATCGCGATGAGTTCTTCGGGTATAGCGCATCCCATCGGCCTACTCGGTGAGTCCCAGGACGGCCCACGCCCGGCTGCTTGCTTCCGAACCCGCTTTCGTTCCACTCCGGTTCGTAGTGGACCATGAGGGCAAATTCCGCCGCGAACACCCACCATTCACTGGAAAATGTCAGATAACGACACTGCATATCATTCAGGGTGATATTTTGTCGGCTTGCGATCTTAGTGACGTGCTCGCTAAGGCGGGCGCGCAGTGTCCGCTTACTTTTGGTGGTGCCCTTGGACGCCTTCCCGACGTAAACGAGTTTCCTCTTGAAGTAGAGCGCGTAAATCCCGCTCGTCTGTGGTCCTACGCCCTTCTTCAATGGGAGAAGCGGACTCGCTTCCAACATCTCGACAACCTGGGCGCGAATACCCCGGTCCAGGTCGAACTCGAAGTGGTGTTCATTGTCGGCAGGGTCGGGCATGGCGAAGCAATCTATCGATAGACCGCTCGAAATTCAAATTAGAAAGTGCGACGAATAAGTCTTTAGCCAATCGCCGCGTGCGGCGGACAAAAATCCGCCGTTGCGGAGGTGCGCGCCGCATTGAAGGATGCTATGTCAATGTCAACGACCCATACGACGCCGGCGTAGGGATTCAGGTGGGGGACACTGCGAGGCGGCTAGGCCTCGTCGTCGGAGGCGGGGTCGTCGCCGCTTAGATCGCCGCCACTCTCGAGTTCCTCGACTGCTTCGTCGAATTCGGGGCCGCTGAATTCGTCGCCCATCTCGGTGCCCATCCGCTTCATCATCCGCGCGAGGCTCTTGGGATCGTTTTCATCGACGTCGCCGATTTTCGACGGATCGGCAAGCGACTCGAGGCGCGATTCCTCGCTGCGCGGCATCGCAAAGCGCGACATCAGGCGGCTCATCTTCTTGCTGCCGCATTTGTCGCAAACCGCGACGACCTTAGCGCTGATGCGAGTCGTCAGCACGCTGGTGACGCGGCGGCATTTGTCGCATCGATATTCGTAAATAGGCATCCTTGAGTCGGTGATTAATCCGCAGTTGCGATCACGGTCATGTTACGTCGCGATTGCACGAGATTCCAGCGCGGCTTTGAATGAGATGGCGGCGTCGGCATACTGTGGCGATCTTTTTCAGGCGATTGAAGCGGGCAATTGAGCATTGATAGCGGAATCAGAAACCGGCTTTGAATCGACCAGCGAGTTGCGCCTGATGTGGCGCAACACGCGGATGGTCGTGCTGTGCGCGATTTCGGCGGCGCTGTATGCGGCGGTGCTGGTGCCGTTCAAAGTGGTGCCGTTGATACCGGGCGTCACCGAACTCCGGCCGGCCAATGCGATACCGATCGTATGCTCGTTCCTGTTCGGGCCGGCGGCGGCGTGGGGATCGGCGATCGGCAACATGATCGGCGATTTTTTCGGCGGCGTGTCGCCCGGCGACATCTTCGGATTTTTTGCGAACCTGGTGTACGGCTGGATTCCGTACAAGGTGTGGCAGGTGATCGGGCGGGGCGAGAGTCCGGTCGCGCGGACGCCGTCGGCGATTCTGAAGTACGTGATCGCGTGCCTGGCGGCGAGCGTGCTCTGCGCGGATCTGGTGGGATGGGGCGACAATCTGCTGGTGATCAGGCCGTTCGCGATGCTCGGCAACGTGATCATCTTCAACAACATGGCGTCGGCGTTGTTGCTTGCGCCGTTCATTTTGGCGGCGGTGTATCCGCGGGTCAAAAAAGGCCGGATGCTGTACGAGGACATGATGCCGGAAGTCAAGCGCCGCCCGATGGCGATACGAATCGTCGGCTTCTCGATGCTGATCGCGGGCGAAACTGGCGCGTGGCTGTTCGGCAATCTGCTGTCGGCGGGACTCTGGATGCCGACGTTCCTGCCGGCGGCGATGATGGTCGCGCCGTACGACAAGCCGATCGCGATAATCGTGAGCCCGTTTATCCTGCTGGCGTTCGCGGGACTGTTCCTGATGTGACCGCGGCGCGGCGAAATTGAAGACGGAAGCGCAAATCGAAATCCCGATCAGTGCGGCGCGCGCCGAGCATGCAGTGAGCGTCGAAAACGTCAGCTTCACGTACCTCGACGGCGACCGGCCGGCGCTGCGCGATGTCACTTTTGCGCAAGCTGCGGGCGAGATGATCGGCGTGATGGGCGGGTCGGGCGCGGGCAAATCGACGCTGGCGAAGTGCCTGAATCGAATCGTGCCGGAGTTCGAGGGCGGCGATTTTAGCGGCGTGATTCGAATCAATGGCGAGCAGTTGTCTCATCTCAGGGTCAGCGAAGTCGCGCCGAAGGTCGGGATGGTGTTCCAGGATTTCGAGGCGCAACTGTTTTCCACCAACGTCGCGCACGAAGTTGCGTTCGCGATGGAGCAGGTCGGGATGCCGCGCGCGGAGATGGTCAAACGAATCGGGCCGGCGCTGGAAGCAGTGGGGCTGAAGGGTTTTGAGCATCGCGATCCGATGTCGCTGTCGGGCGGCGAAAAGCAGCGGCTCGCGATCGCGTCGGTGCTGGCGCTCCGGCCGTCGGTGATCGTGCTCGACGAGCCGACGACGGATCTCGATCCGGAAGGGCGCGCCGAGGTTTTCGATTTAATCAGAAAATTGCGCGCGCAGAATCTGTCGCTGATTGTGATCGAGCACGAATCGGAAGAGCTTCGCGGCGCGGATCGGATAATCGTGCTGCGCGAAGGCGAAATAGCGGCGGCCGGTCCGCCGGGCGAGATTCTGGCGCGCTTCGACCTGCTCGAAGAATGCGGCGTGCGTCCGCCGGGACTCGGGCGCGTGATGACGATGCTCGGGATCGACGCGCCGGTTGCCAGCGTCGAGCAGGCGCACGCGGCGATCGCGAATGCATATCCGAGGATCGCGGATGACGCACACAGGCTAAAGCCTGTGCCACAGCCTGTGCCACCGGAGAGTGATGAGGAGCACAGACTAAAGTCTGTGCCACTTGAGCATGCTTCGTTGGTCGCGGTCGAGAAGGTGAGCTTCAGCTACGCGGGCGGTCCGCGCGTGCTCGATTCGATCGATCTCAGGATCGACGCAGGCGACTTTCTTGCGATCGTCGGGCAGAACGGGTCGGGCAAGACCACGCTCGCGAAAAATATCGTCGGGCTGCTCGCTCCGCAGACGGGACGGGTGACGCTCGAGGGCAAGGATCGATCGCAGATGCGTCCGGCGGAAACGGTGCGCGAGGTCGGCTACGTTTTCCAGAACCCGGACCATCAGATTTTCGCGGCGACGGTCGAGGATGAAGTCGCTTTCGGGCCGCGCAACTTCGGTCTCTCCAGCGACGAGGTCAAGCGCCGCTCGGATGAGGTGCTCGAGGCCGTCGGCCTGCAGGACGAGCGCGCGAGCGATCCGTTTCTGCTGAGCAAGGGCGAGCGGCAGCGCCTCGCCGTGGCGAGCGTGCTCGCGCTCCGGCCGCGGGTGCTGATTCTCGACGAGCCGACGACCGGGCTCGACCATCGCGAGCAGCTCCGCATGATGAAGCTGGTGCGCGAGTTGAATGAGGCGGGGACCGCGATCGTGATTATCACGCATACGCCGTGGCTGGTCGCGGAGTACGCTCGGCGCGTGGTGCTGATGCGCAGGGGGGCCAAGATTTTCGACGGCGGCGTGCGCGAGTTTTTCATGCACGACGAGCTGCTCCGGAGTTCGTCGTTTCGACCGCCGGAGGTGACGGAGCTTAGCCGCCGCTTCGGGACGCTCGCGCTGACGCCGACGGAATTTGCCGGCTGGGTGAAGGGGCGCGCCTGATGCCGATTTATCTGTATATCGATCGCGGCACGTTCGTTCATCGGTTGCATCCGACGGTGAAGGTGTTCGCGCTGTTCGTGATGTTCTGGTCGGTGTACTGGGTGGACAATCCGGTCGCCCTGCTGCCGGTCGGGCTGGTGATGCTCTGGATCGCGCAGCTCACCGGTTCGTGGCCGAACTTTTATCGGCTGCGCTGGCTGTTCGCGATTTTGATTTTCACCACGTCAATGATGTGGCTGGTGTTTTATCAATTAGGAGAACCTCTGTTCACGATCAGCCTCTTCTACATGAACCCGCATTCGTTCAGTGTGCCGCTCGGCCGATTTTCGCATACGTTTCGCTGGGGTGGCCATCCGGTTGCGGTAAATGTCACTTGGCAATCGATCAAGTTCGGCTTCGGGCGCGGGATCAAGCTCGCGGAACTGCTCGCTACTTCGGTGCTGTTTTTATCGACCACCAAGATCGAGGAATTCACTTACGGCTTGCAACGGATGCGGGTGCCGTATCGGGTCGGGTTCGCGATCTCGCTCGCGTTCCGGCTGGTGCCGCTCTTTATCGATTCGGCGGTGACGATCGTCGATGCGCAGCGGCTGCGCGGCTACGACTTCAACCAGGGCGGCCCGTTTGAGCGAATCCGGCGGTACGTGCCGGTGGTGATTCCGGTGTTCATGGGGGCGCTGCGCAAGGCAAATAACATGGCGATGGCGCTCGAGGCGCGCGGCTTCGGCTATACGCATGAACCGACGACTTTTATCGAGTATCCAGTGGGCAGCGCGGATATCGCGGCGTTCGCGGCGTTGATCGCGCTCGGCGCGATTTATTTTTTGCTCTACTACACCGGCGTCGGCGGTATCGGCCCGGTGAAGTAGTGTCGATGATTGAAGCCGCATAGGATCAATCGAAGAGGAAATTGAGATGAGTACCAAGGCGGAATTGCTCCAGGATCCGATCCAGCACATCGATATCACGCGCGACAACGTGGTGGGGCTGGTCGAGGCGATGGGCCAGATGGCGTACAGCGCGCGCGACCTGTATCGCGCGGCAACGATATACGACCGGATGCTGCGGGATCGCGATTGCGGGATAATCCTGTGTCTCGCGGGCTCGCTGATCAGCGCGGGACTCAAAAAGATTTTTGCCGACATGGTGCGGAGTCACATGGTCGATGCGATCGTCAGCTCGGGCGCAAATATCGTCGATCAGGATTTTTTCGAAGCGCTCGGCTTTCGTCACTGGATGGCGCAGGAGCGGTTCAAATACGGCCTCGACGACACCATGCTGCGCGAGCTGCATATCGATCGAATCTACGACACGCTGATCGACGAAGACGAACTGCGCGTGTGCGATGAGACGATCCACAAGATCGCGAACAGCCTTGCGCCGCGGCCGTATTCGTCGCGCGAATTCGTCGCGGAGATGGGCAAATATCTGTCGGAGACGGGCGCCAAGACCGATGCGAGTATCGTGCTCGAGGCGTTTCGCGAGGACGTGCCGATTTTCTGTCCGGCGTTCAGCGACTGCTCGGCGGGCTTCGGCCTGGTGGCACATCAGGCGGAGCGCGCGGGCAAGCCCAAGGTCACGCTCGATAGCGCCAAGGATTTTTACGAACTGACGCGGCTCAAGGTGAAGAACGAATGCACCGGGCTGTTGATGATCGGCGGCGGGACGCCCAAGAACTTCGCGCAGGACATCGTGGTGGCGGCGGAAATTTTAGGCCACGACGTGCCGATGCATAAATACGCGGTGCAAATCACCGTCGCTGACGTGCGCGACGGCGCGCTCTCGGGCAGCACGCTCAAAGAGGCGAGCAGTTGGGGCAAAGTTGATACGACCTACGAGCAGATGGTGTACTGCGAGGCGACGATCGCGGCGCCGCTGATCGTCGGCTACGCGTACCACAAGCGGGGTTGGGAGTGGCGCGAGTCGCGCGGCTGGAATTCGTTGCTGGACAAGGACGCGGTGTAAGCATCGGCGCGTCGCGACGGCGCGAGACGGAAGAGTTCGAAACCCCCACCGGTTTCGAGCTTCCGGGGGCGATCAAGCAAGACGCGAAGCCGACTTCGGGCCGAAGGGCCGAATCGCCAATAGGTAAAGATGCGCGCTACGCGCTGTTAGTAAGGGGCGGAAAGAACGGGTACAGCGCGACGACCGGAGGTCGTCGCGCGCGACGCGCATAGCTGTGCGCATGGATCGGGGCGATGCCTACGGTACCGAGTTCGACGGATTGCCAGCGTCGTCGAATAGCGTCAGCGCGCCGGCGCCGTCGCTATTAAGCGTCAGCGCGGCGCGCGTCCGCCCCTGGTTGCTGAGCAGCGCGAGCCCCGGCAATCCGTCCGGCGTCACGTCCAGCCCGAGGCGCGTGCGCTCCTTGTCGGCCAGCCTGAGTGTCGGTGCGCCGTCCGCCGCGATGATCATCGAAGCGCGGTGATTGCCGTTTTTGTCCATCATTACGAGGCCATCCTGGCCGTCGTAGGAAACCCCGAGCGCGACCAGCGGCTTGCCGGTCGGGTCGAACAGGATGACGCGTGCGTTGCCCGACGCGAGGCCGATCTCGGCGCGGGTTTTGCCGTCCTTGCCGAAGATGCCGAGGGCGGGGCCGCCATCGGCGGCGACGCCGAGGCCGGCGCGCAATGCGCCGGCGCCGTCGAAGACTGCGATTTGCGCGACGCCCTTGGCCGTCACGCCGAACTCGCCGCGAGGATTGCCGTTGGTATCTACCAGCACGAATTTTTGCGACGTGATCAATTTCGGCGTCGCGGCGGCGCCCACACTGCCGGCGCCGAGAAAGTGGCCTGACAGAGCGCCGCCCAAAATTGCGCCGGCGATGGTCAGGGTCGCGAAACCGATTCGTTCCTTGATTGTCATGGTGCGGTCTCCTTTCAAGAACCGGGCTTTGGAAGAGCAGTCGACGGGAAAAACTCTAGCAGCTTGAAAGGATCCGCAAAAACGCCCCGGGCGGCGCCACGAAGTGCCGGGATGAAAACGCCGGAAAGGTTCTCCGTGGCACATGTCGCGCATTCGATTCATCCCGGGAACTGCCTATGATCGGTGCCTCGAAAGCTGAAGCGAGGTGCGCGCGAATTCGGCGGATTGCCGGCCGGCCGCGCGAAAAAGGGGAAGCGAATGCGCCCGGTTTGGCGGGCTGGTGTATTCGTCGTGGCCGCGGTCGTCGCGGCGATCGCAATTGGCGCAGTGCGCGGCGTGTTGCGCGCGGCTCAATCCGCGGTGAGTGCGACCGCCGCTCTCGGCCAGATCGATCTTACCAACATCGCGATGAATTTCGTCGATGCGACCGGCGTGACCGGGCCGCACGGTGTGGCGATCGACCTTGCGAACGACCACGTAATCGTGGCCGATACCGGCAACAATCGCGTGCTCGGATGGGCGAGCGCGACGGCGTTCGCGCGCGGCGGCGCGGCCGACCTCGTGATCGGCCAGACGGACTTCAATTCATACGCATGCAATCAGAACGCGCCAGCCCCCGACGCGGACCGGCTATGCATGCCGATCGCGGTCGCGGTGGACGGGATGCATCGCGCGTACGTCGGCGACACGGGCAACAATCGCGTGCTGGTGTTCGACGATCCGTTCGCGGCGCTGGCGCTGCATAGCCAGAGCGCCGATTTCAGCGCGTCCGCGGTGTTCGGGCAGGCGGGCAGCTTCATCACCAATGCGGCGAACGAGGGCGGAATCAGCGCCGACAGCCTGCAGAGTCCGCAGGGCCTCGCGGTGGACCTCGCGGGGAACTTATTTCTCGCAGACGTGGATAACAATCGGGTGCTGGTGTTCTTCACGCCGATTCCGCTGACTGCGATCAGTGGCTCGCCCGGACAGGCGGGCGACGCAACCGCCGATCTCGTGATCGGACAGGCCGACTTTACGGGCAGCCTGTGCAATCAGGGCGGACTGGTCAGAACCACGACCTTGTGCCTGGCGCCATTTTTGGGTGTCGGGGTTGCGGTGGACCGGGCCGACAATTTGTACGTCGCCGATACCAACAACAATCGGGCGCTCGAGTACAACGGAACCTTCGGCGTGGCGAAGTTCAACGACGTGACGGCCGACCTGACCTTTATCGGCAACGGCATCACGCTGCCGTCAGGCGTGACTGCGGATTCGGTCGGTGACTTTTACGTCGCGTCTGAGCCGCGTCATCAGGTGCTCGAATTCACGCGGCCGGTCACGCTCGGGACGCCGAATCTGCTCAACCTGAAGATCGGTCCCGGTTCGGTGAATCCGAGCGCCGGGAGCCTGCGGTTTCCGATGGGGCTTGCGATCGACTCGTCGGACAATCTCTACGTTGCCGACAACGCGAACAATCGAGTGCTGGAATTCGACGAGGGAACGACTCCGCACAACAAGTTTGCGAACGGCACGGGCGGGCAGATCGACCCGAACAGCAACGCGCCGAATTACGTCGAGCCGATCGCGATGAACTCGCCGCGCGGAATCGCGGCGGACGGTAGCGCGCCGCCGCAGGTGCATCTGTACGTAGCGGACACGACCAACAATCGGGTGCTTGGATGGGCCGACGCAGCTTCGTTCGCGAGCGGCAAGCCGGCTGATATCGCGATCGGGCAGCCGGATTTATTTTCGTACAAGTGCAACAACGGCATCGCGGTCGGCGATCTGTTCGGGGTTGGTCCGGATAGCCTATGCCGGCCCGAACGATTGGCGGTCGATGCGGACGGAGGTCTGTACGTCGCCGACGCGGGCAACAATCGGGTGCTGGTGTACAACACGCCATTCGACGCGGCGAGCGGCAAGCCCGGCGCGGGCGACGGGGTCGCGGACTTCGTTTATGGGCAGACTGGCTCGTTCCTCAGCAATGCGTGCAACGCACCGGCGGCGAGCGCGGCGACGCTGTGCAATCCGCAGGCGACCGCGTTCGACGGGGCGGGCAACGTCTATATCGCCGACGGCGGGAACAATCGCGTGCTGCAGTACGGCAAGCCAGCTACGCCGCCGGCAGTATCCGACGCAATTGCGAAGCGGGTTTTCGGGCAGGCGGGCAGCATGAGCGCGATGGCGTGCAATGCGGGCGGTATCGGAGGTTCGACGCTGTGCAATCCGGACGGCGTGGCGCTCGACGGCAAGGGGCGTCTTTACATCGCGGATTCGGGCAACAACCGGGTGATCGAAATCGACGCGCCGCTGACGCCGAATCCGCCGCCGTCGCGGGTGTTCGGCCAGCAGGGCAGCTTCAACAACCGGATTTGCAACAGCGGCGGCGCGATCGACGCGACGACGTTGTGCAATCCGATCGGTGTGGCGCTGGATCTGACGGGCGGCCTCTACGTCGCGGACGCAAATAACGATCGAATATTGCACTTCGACCCGGGGTTTGGCGGCAATCCGGCGGCGTCGAGCGTGATCGGGCAAGGCGACGCGAGCAGTTTCGCGACCTCGGGATGCAATCGCGGAATCGCGCCCGGCGATATGGGCGGAGTAGGCGCGGATAGTCTCTGCAAACCGTTCGCGCTGGCGGTGGCGGGATCGAAACTGCTGGTCGCGGACACGAGCAACAATCGGGTGCTCGTTTACGATCGGCAGGTACCGACGCCGACATCCACGGCCACCCCAACTCCTCTCGCGACACGGACTTCGACGCGCACCGCCACTCACACCGCGGCCCGGACTCCGACTCGCACGCGGACTGCGACGGTGTCGAGGACTCGTACACCGACTCCGAGCAGAACGACTACCAGGACGCGTACGGCGACGCGGACTCCCACTCCTACTGCGTCTCCGACGCCGCAGCCGGGCGGAAAGCTGAAATGGAACCCCAAGGCGGTGAAGTTTGGCAAGGTCAAAGTCGGGAACCGGTCGAAAGTGCGCGTCATCCGAATCAAAAATACCGGCCACGAGACGCTTTTCGGCTCGGTGAAGGCGGCGACGGGCAGCTCGTTCGCGATTACTTCGGAGGCGGGACCGTTTTCGCTGCCGCCGAAGCAATCGCGAGCGTTGGCGGTTCAGTTCACGCCGACGAGAATCGGGGCGGAGCACGGCTCGGTGGGTATCACCAGCGGCGATCCGCTGCGTCGTTCGGTGAGCGTGAGTTTGGGCGGAGTCGGCAACTGACGGAATGCGTGAAAAGCCTTTAGTTTCGCTTGTTTTCGGCGGTCAGGTGGCGGCAGGATCGCCTATTGTCGCCGATAAAGCGTTCATCCGGGCAGGCGCACCGATTAAATCGAGTGTTTCAACCTCATGACGACTGAAAGCGACAAACAGGATATTTTAGCACTTCTCTTGTGTTTCCAATGTGGTTTTGATAGTTTTCCGTCGCGCTGAGACATCCTCACTTAAAAATTTACGCAACAATAGGTTCTTAAGCGCCCCTACCGCGTACTTGAAGCTGCGCAGTGAGATTCGAAGGAGACCGCAGGTGACAGACCGCGCGAAATCGGTTGGGTCGTACAGTTTACGGATATGGCTGGCCGCCGCGTCGATAATCTCGATCGTGGCGATAGGGCTGCTGTTGTCGGCGGCGGCGCGCCGTGGCGACGCGTCGGCCTCGCAGCGGCTTTCGGCGGAGAGCCGGATGCAGGCGCGACAAAAAGCGGCGAAGTTGAACGCCTCGATGCCGCGGTACTTCGAACTCAATACAGGACAAGTCGATAAGGATGTACGTTATCTCTCGCGAGGGGACCACGATTCGTTGTTCTTGACCGCGGACGCCGCGGTCTTTTCGTTGCTGGGCGGCGAGCAGCGGCATAGCCCGCTGCCCGGAGGATTTATTCCGGAGCGCGACGAGCACGGTTCGAAGGCGGTGCAGGCGGCCGTGCGAATCCGGCTGGTCGGGGCGAATCAGCAGGCAAAGATTGAAGGGCTGGACCGGCTGCCCGGGCGAGTGAATTACCTGATAGGGCCGGACGAGTCGAAATGGCATCGCGACGTGCCGCTGTTTGGGCGGATTCGCTATCACGAGGTGTATCCAGGCGTTGACGTCGTCTATTACGGCAGCCTGGACGCGCTGGAGTACGACATTATCGCGCAGCCTGGCGCGGACGTTTCGAAGATCAAATTTTCGGTCGAGGGTCCGGCGAAAACGGTCATCACCAAGGCCGGCGATTTGATCGTCGGGACTGGGGCGGGCGTAATCAGGATCGGCAAACCGAATATCTACCAGGAAACTGCGGATGGCGAGCGGGTCGCCGTCGCGGGCAATTTTGTGCTCGCGAGGAACGAAGTCACGATCGAGCGGGTGCCGACCCGGCAGGTGACGTTTGCGCTGGCGAAGTACGATCGAAGCCGGACGCTGTTTATCGATCCGGTAATCGCGACGATTCCGTACTCGACGTATTTCGGCGGACACGCATCGAGCAAGGGGCCGGTCAATCTCGAACAGTTTTCGGGCACCTTGCCGGCGCCGCTCAAGGTAGCGGACGTTGGGATGGACGTCGCGGTCGATCCGAGCGGCAAGGCATACATCACGGGTACGGCGTACTCGAATGACATACCGGTCAAGAATGCGTTCCAGGCGACCTTAAATGGCGCGAACGCGCCGAACAAACAGAATCCGAACGTCTTTGTGGCGAAATTCGACACGAGCCTCAGCGGTGGAAACTCGCTGATTTATGCGACGTATCTTGGTGCGGCGGGCGACCCTGTAGCGGCCGACGCTGGCAACGGCGACGGCGACTTAGGCTTCGGCATCACGGTGGACGGCAACGGTGAGGCGTTCGTGACCGGGCAGACGTACTCGGCGGCTTCGACCTTTCCGGGCGTGGCGAAGTGCGGGTCGTGGGGCCAGGTCAATAACCAGGGCGCGCCCTCGACCAACGTCGGATTCGTGAGCGAGTTGACTGCGGCGGGCAATGGGCTGGTGTACTCGTGCTATATCCCGGGCGCGTCGAATGCGACGGGCGCGCGAATCGCGCTGATGCCGGGATGCACGACGAACTGCGAAGCGTTCGTGACCGGTTCGACGCAGAGCACCGCGGCGGAAGGATTTCCGGTTACGGCCGCAGTCGCATTTCAGACCGATCTCAAGGCATTAGGCGGGAAAAGCAATGCGTTTCTGCTGGTCGTAAACGCGAACGGCGCAGGTGCTACGCCAGACTATTGCAGTTATTACGGCGGCACCGGCGACGGGACGAATGCCGACGCGGGGTTGGATATAGCAGTCGATTCGGTCGGGAGGGCTTACATCGTCGGGGCGACGTATTCGGCCGACCTGGTGACCAAGAATCCGGCGAAGAGCACGTATAGCGGCGGCGCGAATCAGGTCAGCAACGTGTTTGTGGCGGTGTTCGATCCAAATCTTGTCGGCGCGAACTCGCTGCTGTACGCGACGTATCTGGGCGGCACGGGCGCAGCGCAGACGGTAGGATCGACGACGTTTCAGCTTGGTGACATCGGAACGGGCATCGCGATAGTCGAGCCGACTGCGGCGGGTCCGCCTCCGCTGGCGAAAATCTGGACGACGGGAGTTACCGCGTCGACGGACTTCCAGGTGCCGGGGACGGTTGCGACGGTGTTCGAGCCGACCAATCTGGCGGCGACGACGCAGGGACCGATCGGATCGGCGGCGTTTATTACTGAGCTGGATACGTCGCAGGTGGGCCTCAATCAAGTGCATTACTCGACGTACTTGAGCGGGACCGGGCATGACATTTCGGTTTTCGGATTTCATGCGGCGGGAACCGGCGAGTTCGGCACGGATATCGAGGTGGCGGGCGGCAAGGTTTTCGTAACTGGCGCGGCGACTTCGCCCGATTTCCCGGTGCGATCGAATGCCTGCCAATCGACCAACGATAGCAGTGGCGTGGTTGTCACGACCTCGCCAGTCACGATCGCAATTCCGATCACAGGATACGTCTCAGAACTGGATCCGGCGCAATCGGTGGCGGCGAATCAACTGATTTTTTCAACTTATCTCGGCGGGACCGGCAAAGCAGACGTGCCAGGCGCATTGCAGCTCGACGCGCTGGGGAACATTTTTATTGCGGGGTTGACTTACTCGGATGACTTTCCGGTGACGCCCAGCGCGTTCCAGCAGGGCAACAACGCATTCACAAGGAACTCGACCAACGCGTTCCTGACCAAGATTAATCCGGCGGGTAACATCTGCCCGACGCCGTTCCCGACGACCACGGCTACTGCGACGAGGACGGCAACTCGCACAGCCACTAGGACTGCGACGCGCACGGCAACGAGGACAGCGACGAGGAGTGCGTCGAGAACCGCGACAAGGACGCCGACGGCTACCGGCACGCCGGTGAAGACGGCCACGGCTACTGCGACGAGGACGGCAACTCGCACGGCCACCAGGACCGCGTCGAGAACCGCGACTCGAACAGCCACTAGGACTGCGACGAGGACGGCAACGAGGACAGCGACGAGGAGTGCGTCGAGAACCGCGACAAAGACGCCGAGCGCTACGGGTACTCCAGTGAAGACGGCGACTCGCACCGCGACTCGCACGGCCACCAGGACCGCGTCGAGAACCGCGACTCGAACAGCCACTAGGACTGCGACGCGCACGGCAACGAGGACAGCGACGAGGAGTGCGTCGAGAACCGCGACAAGGACGCCGAGCGCTACGGGTACT
>NZ_JAUSKL010000027.1 GCF_030646925.1 Candidatus Binatus sp.
AATTTGACCCAACTCGCCCCCGGCCAATGGAAGATGCGCCAAGTGCACGGCGTGCAACCGTTTCAGAGCGACGACCCCGACTCCGCACGCATCTGGTGGCAAGATGCGGGCGTGCATCAGAATCTTATTTTTCCTGTGCAGCCCGACCCCGTGAGCGGTCAGCACTGCTGGCATCAGAAGGTTTACGTCGAGCGTCCTGGCCCCGATGATCGCTATGGCGATATCTTTGTCGACACCGAACTATCGCACCAAGTTTACCTGCGATGGCTAGCGATGGCGCGGCCGGCGCCTGGGCCCGACAATCTGCGCCGCCCGCTGTGGCTCGCCCGCGTCTATCGGCCAGACACCGCCGCCTTTTATTTGCCCTAAAGGCGACAGGTCGCGCGAAAAGCCGGCGCGGCGCTGGCATACCTCGATTGTGTAGGAGGTAGCCGCACGGCTTATGCTATAAGGAAGCCGGTCACCCCGTCCGTATCAGGCGGCGATCCGATGCACGGTACTTGGGACCAGATTGCTCGAAGGCTTCTGGGCGAAGCTGATACGGTTACGAAATCCGGCCCCTTATCCAGGCTGGCAAGCTGAAGCGATCGTGAGCGGCGCGCCCCAGTGAGAGCGCCGGGAGAGGTTAGAGACTTCCGACGTCTATAATCCCATGTGATGCACTTTTTACTCCGGCGTTGACACGTCCGGGCGACGCAGTGTTAGCGTCTGCGAACTATACGCAGAGGGTTGTGGATCTGCTCCGGCCGCGATCTTGCGCCGTGCTTGAAGAAGAGACGCGACGCGCGATGCCGCGCCTGCTTCAAGAAGCGCTACGGTTCGACTGCGCGGACCAAGACGGACTCGCGCACTCGGAGGGTCAAGGCGGCGAAGTAGTTTCACCGCGCGGAACAATTGTCATTGGGCCGGGCTCCTCGAAGCAGTCCGATCCTGTGTTATCAGGTTGATAAACGCCTCCCGCTGACGGAAGCAAACGATCCTGGGCGTGACTCAGCGAATGCCGACACCTGTTCTTGCGCGCTCCAGCGCCAGGGCGGATCGACACGACGGGTCAGGCCTATCATGGTGAGGTCGGAGGCTGGCGACCTTCCGCGATCGCCTCGCCGCACAGGCGGGAGCCCGACCGGCAGCAGGCACAAGGCGCAGGGGTGCAGAGCAATCCGGTCTCGCCGGGCGGTTCGCGCGCGGGTGCTGCGTTGCAAAGACTTAAACTGGCTGGCCCGCGGCTCGCGTCGAACAGCCCAACGCAAACGGCCGCCGGCAAAAGCGCATTGATCAGCAGTGCCGTGCAGGTGACCCCAGCAAAGGACCGACCGCAGGCCTGACTGCTTCATTGCGCTGCGCCCCGAAGCTGCAGCGCTTGTCCGGTCGGCGCAGCGACGAGCGCGGCACAGGCCGGTGGCAGGTTGCCAAGCCGCAGCGGTTTTCGGGGTGACGGTCGCGGGTGACGCGCCTCTTCGGTGAACCACCAATCGAGCTCCTTGCCGCAACCGTCGCCTGGCGGCGGCGGTGTTTGCCCGCGACATTGACGGCTGCCGCTCGGGCAGGAAAGCCTGACATGGAAATGGTAATTGTGCCCCCACCACGGCCGAATCTTGGCCATCCAGGCCCGCTCCGGCCCGCCCTCGCGGCACAGCGCGCGCTTGATCGCCGCGTTGACAAAAACGCGCTCCACCAAGGGCTCTCGGGCGACCGCCTCCAGCAGAAGACGATGCTGCGGTGTGCAGACCGTCGGGTCGATATCCATCCCCTCCCCCGCGACAACGTCTGTTGCCGAGATGCCGTCCCGCTCGGCCGGGCTGAGCCGCCGATTTGGCATTGGCGTCAGCCAAATATCGACATCGAGCCCGATCTGGTGTGAGCCGTGGCCGGTCAGCATCGGTCCGCCGCGCGGCTGCGCGATATCACCGACCAGAAGCCCGGGCCAGCCGGCCTCACCCGGCAGTTTCTGCGCCAACCGCTCGAGAAAGGCGATCAGGACCGGGTGGCCCCAGGCGCGGTTGCGTGACGGGCGCATGACCTGCCAGTTCGGCCCGTCGGCACGCAGTGCGATGGCGCCGCTTAGACAGCCGCGTTCATAGGACCCGATCGCCTGCGGCGGTCCGGCCGCCGGCGTACTCTCACGTCCGAACAAAACTTGCGCCGCATCCGGCGGCAACTGTGCTATCGCCATAGCGCGGCGCGACGCCTCTTCCGCGCCAGTGTCCTGCGCCGAAGCCTCTCCGCGGCCGAGATGGGCCAAGAGCGTCAACACGCCACACAGGAAGATGCTTTTAATAACTGCGACTCTCATACGAGTTCGTCCAAAGTTCCGCCCAAGGCGGGCAAGATCGGATTCACTCGACGGCCGGTGATCGCCGTACTTCAGCAGAATCACCACGGCATTGCGGCTCTCGAGCCGCTCGCCGAGCGCGAGGCTCGTTTGCCATGGCACGGCATCGTCGCAGATGCCGTGCACCGGCCGCGCTGGAAGCGGAGCACGATAGGTTGATGCATCACGAGGTGGCGTTCGCCGTCTTCCAAAAGCCCGAGTCGGTAGGAATGCCCGTCGGGATCGTATTTTGGCGGCAACGTGATTTCACCGGTCGCCGCAATCCGGCTGAGGCTATTCTATACTGGCCCCGAAGTTTTGCAGGATAGTACAAGCACCTAGCTCTTGCGGCTCCCAGCCACCTACTTTCGGCGCACAGCGCGGCCCAGGTCGACCGCTCGCACAAACCCGTCGTCGGTGTCCCTCTGAAAGCTCTTCCCCTTGGGTACCATCGCGCCCGCGGTCAGGTAGTCGCTTGGTCGGCATGTGAACACAACGATCTGAAAGTTGCGGGCCTTCTCGGCGAGCAGTGCGCGGAACCATTCCATCCGCGTACCGTCACTCTGTACCAGCTGATCGTCGAGCACGATAGTTGTAGATAGGTACTCTGCAAGGGCCAACCGGTACAATGTCGAGAGTTGCTCGCGAGTACCGACTGATATGCGGTCCGTTGGTCTAATCGCACCCGCGACCGCGACCCCTTCCGTCCCGAGTTCCGCGTTGATCTGGACGTTCTGGTAGCGACGCTGTGTCAAATCCTCGAAGCGGCTCGCGATGGCGGGTGCGAGCGTCTGGCCGAGGTTGCTCGCCTGCGCCACATCGGCCTCTTTCATCTGCTCAAGCAGCAACTGCCACGCATCATATTCCGCCTCGATTTCCCGCTCCTGGCGCTCCGCCGACTCGCACGCCTCGCTCGCGTCCCGCAGTCGCTCGCGCGCAACGGCGCCACCCACTTGCTCAAGCGCACCGTGCGTCCGATCGATCTCCCGCTGAATCGCTTCGAGACCCGACTCCGCCGACGTCTTGGCGCCCCGCGCAGCGTCGACTTCGGCCTCGGTCACGATTCGATCCGGGACCGGCATCGCGGCCCGTCTATCCGTTGCGCTTTTCAATCTGGACTCGGCGGCGGCGAGGTCCTGCGCGTCTCGCAGTTTTCGCAATTCTTCGAGGCGGCCGACTTGCAACGAGTGCGCAGTGATCGCGTTCGTTCGCTCCGTAGATGCGGCGTCGAGCTTGGTTTGTGCTCGTTCCGCGCTAGCGCGAGCTTCGCGGATTGCCGCTTCCACCCGAGCATTCTGTGCTGCGATCGTGCTCTCATACGAGGCGAGTTCCGCCGCGACCTTCCGTTGCTCGCCCGCCGCGGCCGCTAGCGCAGCTTGAGCACCACCTAGCGTCGCAGCCACCCCTTCAGGAAAAGCGGTCAAAGCGGCATTCCGCGCGACGACCGCACCGTTCAGCGCTATCGCCGAATTCTTGGCGCGTTCTTCCGCCAGAGTGTGCGCGTTACCGGCCTGAAGCGTAGTCGCGCGAGCCTGCTCAATCTCTTTCGACGCTCGCTGTCGGCGCTCTCGTAACGCTTGCGATGGCTCAGCGCCGAGCGCAGCCAGCTCGGGAAGGAGTGTTTCAAGGGCTACGTGTCCGAGCGCGGCGCGGCACGCCTTTTTGCGGTCGAGCGCCTCGCGCAGCTTTTGCGCCGTATCGATCAGCGAATCGATCTCCGCCTGCAGCGACTGCAACTCCGCGGCCTTCGCCTTGATGCTCGCCTCCAGCGTTTGCGACTCCGTGATCTTCGCGCTCAGGCCGTCGAGGTCCGCAACCTTGGCCGCCGCCAGATGTGGCTCGACCTCGCTTCTCCAACGACCTTCCAGCGCTTCGGCTGTCCGTTGTGCGTCGCGGCGCCCGCCCCGGATGCGCACAGTTGCGACATCGCCGATATCGAGGTCCACCTCGGCATCGGCTTCGACCTCCAACGTTGCACCAGATCGCGTCGGGTTCGCCGCCGTCCCATCGTTTGTCACCCTGACCTCGATCGGGCGGTTCGGTGTGACCGTTACCACGAGACCGACATTGAGCGCGCCGCGGGCTCCGGCGAGATCGTTGGCGAGCTGGCGCATCGGACTCAGCGTATCGGCCGGCGGAACGACGATTGCCTCGCGTCGTTTCTGCAGCGCCTCGCGTTCGCTTGCTCCCGCTTCGAGGCGCGCTTGAAGGTTCGCGCGCCGGTCCACCTCGGCTTGCGCGGAGGTGACGCGATCGTCGGCATCGCGGGCCTCGAGCGCCCGTTGAAGTAGATCTATCCTGCCAACCTGCTCGTCGGCAGAATGTTCTTTAGCGGCCGCGTCGGCCAGCGCTACCTGCGCTTTTTCAGCTGCTGCCTGTTGAGCGCGATTCTCACGATCGGCGGCCGTCGCCGCATCGACGAGCTTCTGCGCGCTCGTCGCGCTATCGATCTTGCTTTGTGCCTCGTTCGACGCCTGGTCTGCCGCGACCTTTCTCAACTCCAGAGTCTGGCGAGCGACCGTGTCGGTCATGGCGGAATCAGATCCAGCAGCTTTCTTTGCGGATTCGAAGGCGGCATCCGCTTGTTCTTTCTGTAACTGCGCGACCTTCAGCGCCTGCTCTGCTGCCTCGAGCTTTCGACCGAGCTCTCCGACGCTTCGCTCCGCCGCATCCGCGTCGGCTATGATCTTCTGGATACGCAGCACCTCTTCGCGCGCTGCGCTTACCAGCCCGTCGGCTTCGTTAAGATCGGCGGCCTGCGCTGCGAGCTTTTCAGCAGTTGCAAGCTGCGCTGTCGCGACCGCCACCGCCTCTTCGCGATCGCCGCGCTTCGACGTGAACTCGCGCAACTGCTTCTCGACACCTTCCGAATCCTCGACCAGTTTCTGGAGATCCTCCCTTTCCACCCTCGCCTGGTTCACGCGCGTCGCGGCGCGCTGGAATACGCTTCCCTTTGCGGTCTTCCTCGCGCCCCTATCGGTGAACGCCTCGTCGCGTCTTGCCTGCGTGGCTCGAAGCATCGCGGTGAAGAGAGGATCCTGTATCGCCGCCTGTAGCGCAGCCGCAATCAGTTCCCGTCCGGTGCCGCTCGGATCGCCTTGCAAGCTTTCGTTAAGGACGGCAGTCACCTCCGATTGCGTCGACAGCAGTGCGGTCGCAAGAAAGCTGGTCGGCAGCCCTCTGCCGCCTCCCGAGCCGCCCGGCTCCGGGATGCCCCATCGCAGGAGGTCACGGAGCCTGCCGTCCACTTTCCGCGCACGCTCGACATCGTCGAAATCCTTGCCGTTTTTCGACTCCTGCAACAACGCGGCGCCGCCTTTTCGGAATTCCTTCCTGACTCGCCAGATTCGCTGCTGCTCCGTCTCGAAAGTGAGTTCGACCACCGGATCGCGACCGCCGGTCCAGGGGACGTAGCCGTCGATGTGGGTCGAGGTGTGAGGAAGGAGCAACGCCAATCGGATTGCCTCTCCAAGCGTGGACTTGCCAAGATCGTTCGGGCCGTACAGCACGTTGAGCCCCGGACCGAACTCGATATCCGCGTTCGTGATCGCCGCAAAGTCGGCAACATGCAGGCGAAGGAGCTTCAAAGCGCGCGACCCGGAGGGCCCTCCTGGCTCTGCAGCAGCTTGTACAAGTGCGCGAGCGCGCGAGTTGCACGCGACCGCTCGGCCTCGTCAATCGAGTCTTCGATTAAGCGGTCGAGCCGCGCGATAGTGTCCCTTAGCACCGGCGGCAGATCGTCCGGGAAGATTCCTCCGGAACCGGCTTGCAACTTCAGGTTGGCTTTGTCCACCAAGAGGACGCCGGCGCGGCCATGGGTGGCGTCGGTGCCTTCAAGGTCACGCAAGATGCGCTCGACCTCGCTCTCCTCGGCAACGGACACCGTCATGTCCAGATGCAGCCTGACCACGTGGCGCTCGAGGTCTGGCGTGGTCATAAATGTGCGCAACTCGTTGAGGTCGCGGCATCGCTGGTCGATCCAGCGCCAGAACGCCACCGGCTCGCGAGAAACGCGAGGCCGCGTCCCATGCCTGAAGAGCGCGACGAGTGCCACGTAGCCGGCATCGGGCTCGTCGAAGGTCGTGGGTTCGGGTGCACCGGGGTAAATGGTCGGGACCGGCGAAGACGCGGTGACGTCGCGAAACGAATGCGTGTCGCCAATCGCGAGATAATCGAGCCCGCGATGCACGCCCGCATCCCGACAAATCGGGAAGTTGGTCTGATAGCCGTCCATGTCGAACGTGCTGCCATGGACGCATCCGATTCGTATTCGTGCGTCACCCGGTTCGCGCGCGGGAAGCGACATCGCGAGGTCGTTCTCGCCTGCCTTGGACCGGCACGGTCTCGCATAGAGGATTGCGCCAGGCGCAAGGTCATAGAAAAACTCGTCATCATCGACGACGTGCACCCACTTAGGAAGTTGCGATCGAAACGGGTGACTCTTCGCCCACACCGACTCGGAGGTAAGCGGATCGTGATTGCCCGGCACCAGGAAGACTGGGGGATGAGTGCCGCCTTGATTGCGAAACGTCACGGCCAGCCCCTCCCAGAAATCCTGGGCTGGAGTAGGGTCGTCGAACAGGTCGCCGGCGCATAGCACCGCGTCGACCGCATTCCGCCGAGCGACATCCAGGATGGTCGCGATCACATCCATCCGCGCGCGCGACAGCTTCTGCTGCGCCTCCTCGGGGAAGGACGGAAACCGCCGCCCGAGATGCCAATCCGCAGTGTGCAGGATCTTCAGCACTACGCCTTCCGATTCATCGGCGCGATCCGGAACGCCACCTGGAACAGCCGGGTTGCGTTTGGGGCTCGGTACCGAAGCTCGTGATATTCGTTTCGCCATTTTCGATAGACCTCGTCCGCCCTGGAATCCAAAGCGTCGATCCGGCGTTCCAGCAGATCGGCCGTTATCGCCAGACGATTGATCTCCTCCTCGACTCGCTCGCGCGCGGTGGCGCCGACCACCGCATCACGCCGAGCCTTCGCGGAATCCAGCTTGTCGAGGATACTCGCCCGCTCGCGCCGGCTGACCAGGACCTTGTCGTCGACGAATCGTTCGAGCTGACCAATCGCCAGCTCGAAATGCTTTTGCTCACGCTTCTCAGTCTCGCGTTGATCGACAAAGATGGCCTCGTCGATCGCGTCGTCCAGCTCCTGCGGGTCAACAGTGACGCTGACTGTCTGACTATCGCTCGCCTTTAACCGCGCGATCCGGGCGGCCACCTCGGGATCGATCGGCATACCATCGACCACGCTACCGAAGATCAGGCGCTGTACCGGCTCGAAGCCGGCGTAATCGACCATTGCGACGGCGAGGACGCCAATCTTTCCGGCCATCGCAGCGAGGTCCGGAGTAGCGTCGCGCGGGAGCATCAACTCGATCGATCCGCCCGGCCAGGCACGGGCATCTGCTATCGCCGCACGAACGAGCGGATGCGCGAGATTCAACGGCTCGGCGTCGATCAAGCCTCTGGCGTCGCCAGTCGCGAACCGACGACCCTCTCCGATCTCTGCAGGTAGTTCGGCGCTCGGCGCGATTTCGAACACTACCCGGCCCGACTTTTCGAAACGCTTATGAGCGATAGCGCCTGAAGCAAGGTAGCCTTCCACTAGGTCGGCGATATCACGGTCCAACTGCACGAGTCCCTCGGGAAGGTCCTCCCGCAAGCGTTTGAAAACCTTCCGCACGTCTTCATCGAACCGCGACTCGATAATCTGCGAGGTGCGTTGATATTCCTTTTCGTAAGCGTCCCTTCGGCCATCGATCTTGTCCCTCAATGCAGCAATCTCGCGCGTCACCTCGTCCAGCGTCCGCGACCGGCTATAAATGTTCCGGAGATCAGACTCGAACTCGAGAGAGAGAGCCGACACGACTATTTCGGGCGCGTCAGTGCGCGGTTCATGCAAAACCACATCGGAGGCATCGAGCACTCTTCCGAACAGGTCGAGTTTCTGACTCAGGATTTCAAAAGTCAGACGATGCGCTTCATTGTCCTTCGCTATGAAATTAACGACGGTCACGTCGCGTTGCTGGCTGTAGCGATGGCATCGCCCGATACGTTGCTCGATCCGCTGCGGGTTCCACGGCAAGTCGTAATTGATGACCGTCTCGCAGAACTGAAGGTTGAGCCCCTTCGCACCAGCCTCCGTGCACACCAGCACCTTCGACCGCGTGCGGAACTCGTGAACGAGTGCCAGCCGCACCGCGACTTCGCGTGTCGGTCGAGAACCCGGCGCAAGTTTGCTCCCCTCTTCCTCCAACCAGCGGGCGTGCGCTTGCTGCGCGCGTGCACCATCATTCGTGCCGCGGAATAGGGTGATTTCCTCGTCAGCCAGGCCAATACCGAGGAGTAGCTTCCGCAGGTACTCCTGGGTGGTGATGGACTCGGTGAACACCACCGCCTTGCCACTGCCGCGACCATCACGACCGAGATCGAGCACGACCCGGATAGCGTCCTGGAACGAGCGCGCTTTGGCATCGTGCGGAAGGGATTGTGCTCGAGCGACAAAGTCATCCACCAGAGCTAACTCGGCGGCGACCGCTTCATGATTGACCGGGACCGGCGCCTCCTCGGTGGATTCTTCCACCTCCTGATCCTCTTCCAGGTCGTCGAGCACCTCGGTCGCTTCGCCGATAACCGGTTGACCGGCGCCGAGGCGCCGGAGTCTCGCAGCTACGTTCTCGAGGCTCGCAGCAAGGGCTGGAATCGAGGACGCCATGCGGCGATGAAATCCAATCAGCAGCAAGCGCCGTTGTCGTCCGGCGAAAGCATACAATGTCGGCTGGAGGAGGTACTCGGTCACGTCGTCGTAGAGCGAACGTTCGTCGTCGCTCATCGCGTACTCGTAAAGACGGCATCGGCGTTGCGTAAACGGCCGATCGAGAAACTCCTGCGCCTGGCGGCGCAACGTCCGCTGGAGCACCATCGCCAATCGCCGTTGCAGCTCGTGCTCCTGGCCGGGGATCAGCGTTCGGTCGTCCTCACTGCAGAACACCTGGCGAAACGTCGTGATGTCCCCGAGCAAAGTGCCCGTCGGTTCCACGTACTGCACGAGGCCCCATAACTCAGCCAGCGAGTTCTGCATCGGAGTCGCGGTCAGCAGCAGCACCGGCGCCGTGCGCAGGAAGCCGCGCACCCGATGCGCCATCAGCGCCTCGATTGAGGTTTCGTCGTAGAGTCCGTCGCGTCCGTAGCGCTTGTGCAGGCCCGCAAAGATCTCGTGGGCCTCGTCGATAATCACCAGATCAAACGGTAAGACGGCGCCAAGCAGCCCGGCACCACGTTCACTCCCTGCGAACTCGCGCCCGACCAGGTAAACTCCGGGTCCGGAAAAGTCGGCCCGGTCCTCGCGAGCTTGAATGCCGAATAGATTGAGGAGTTCGTCCTGCCACTGCCCGATCAGTGACTTGGGAACAATTAGTAAGACGCGCTTTGCACCTTCGGCTAGGCTTTGCGCGAGCACCAGCCCCGCCTCGATCGTCTTTCCCAGTCCTACCTCGTCAGCAAGGATGCAACCGCCCTCGCGCAGGCGCCGAAGCGCGAAAATCACTGCGTCGATCTGATGCGGATTCGGGTCGATTCGCGCCTGCCGCTGCGACGACGCGTAGCGTTCCCGGTCATCCGGGCGGCGGACACGGACGAGATCCTCGGCCAGAATGCGCCGATTGAAAGCATGGAGGGTCCCGCTATTTCGTCCCGCCGGCACGGTCTTATTCCGCGAACGCATACGCTGCTAGATCACGGGGGCAGCTATGCTCCGCCAGCCGTTGGAATAGTCGATCCTTGAATTCCATAATCGCTGAAACGTCTGCGCCGCAGAGCGCACCAATTCGGGGAGATCACGAACCTTGCGCAGATTCGGCGCGTTGATCGAATCATCGGTAAGCACGGCGCGGACCCCTCTCCAGCTTTCATTTATTCGCGATCGCGCGCCGTGTTCACGCTCGTGTTCTGTCGATCTTGCGTCGCAGTTTGTTCTCGACGTGCTGCGAATATTTAGCCAATTCCTCCCCTGTGAGGCAAGCAATAGGCTATCATATGGAGCATCATAACAGATAAAAAGGGGCGGCGACCTCAATAAGTCGCAATCTATGAATTGGCTAATAGGTCCCGCACCCCTCCTCTTCTTGGGCGCACCGCGGTTTGTTTGGATTGCTGCCATCGTATTGTTGATGGGAACCGCGGAAGATGCGATTCGGCTGTAACTCGTAGTATCGCGAGAGTATCGTCTGCATGAAGCTTTGATAAAGCGTTTTAATGACTTGCACGATGAGGGCATGATCTGGTCAACAAGCAGGGCACCCGACTTCGACGCCATGAGATTGCCTCTGTCGGGTCTAAGCGCGATGTTCGACCCTGATGTTCGTGGATCGTGCCAGGGGCGAATAATGGTTGCGCCAAACTGTAACAGTGCCAAAGTTTCGTCCGCATTTTTGATCAACACGAAGTCGGGTCGTCACCCCCGCGGCCCCTTTGTGACCAAAGAGCCCATCATGTTCGCGCGCGGCAGCGATAATTTATTCGCGGAAATTGGGTTGCCATTTGTCGTTTCATGGCGTTTCGTGATGTGTTGAGCAGCCGACAAACAAAAGACCGGGCATGCAAAGGGCCGCAACACCAAGTCGTTATAGAGAGATAAACGTCGCCGTCGAGGCGAAAGAGGAAAGCGGCGCCTAGTATGCTCGAATTAACTTTACGGGATGAGTTCAAGGGGGAACGCCTCAAAGGGACAACTATCGACTTCTCAGCCGATAAGCCGACAAGCGCCCTCCAAAGGTCGACGGCCGAGTTCCTGAGCATCACCTATCCGTCCGTTGACCTCCTGCGCGTGTTCGAGGCGACGCAGCCGGACAAATCGCACCCCGTTGTGCTGTTGGGCGCGCGCGGTCAGGGCAAATCGCACTTGATGGCTGCGCTCTGGCACGCAATCAAAGACCCGGCTGAGGCGACCAAGTGGCTGGCGAATTGGGCCGCGAAGTTGAACCGTCCGGAATTGAAGACCCTCAAGTTCCGCACCGATTTTTGCGTCATTGCTGAAAGCCTCCACCAGCAACGATTTAAGTTCTTGTGGGAGATCCTGTTTGACCGGCATCCGCAAGGCCAACTCGTCAAAGGAAAATGGCTTGGCAAAGGCGATGCCAGGACCAACGTGCCCAGCATCGACCTGCTCCTTGAGATGTTTAAGGCGCAGCCAACCGTACTACTGCTCGACGAGTTCCAGACGTGGTTTGATGGATTGAGCGATAGTCCAAAGGCGAAAACCCAAACTTGGGCGTTTAACTTCATCCAACTGCTCTCCGAAATCGCGAATGACCATCCCGAACTGCTCGTATTCGTCGCCTCCATCCGCGACAATCAGTCGCAGGCATATCAGCAAATTCACCGCATCAATCCGGTGCTCGTCGATTTTCAAGGCACTCACGCCAAGCAAGATCGTCAGCGCCTTCTACTTTACCGGATTTTCGAGAATCGGCTGAACGTCCCTGGCGGGCAAATCAAGGCTCTCATCGAGCCGCATCTCTGGGAATACGTTCGTCTCGCGGAAATTCCTCCGTCGCAGCACGAAGCGAAGCGAAGCGAATTCGCGGAGGCGTGGCCCTACTCGCCCGTGCTGATGCGCTTGCTTGAAGACCAAGTGCTCGTCGCCACCGAAGCGCAAGAAACTCGCGATCTCATCCGCATCCTGGTTGACTTGTTCAAAACCCGTGGCGAAAAGTCACCGGTCATCACCGCAGCAGACTTTGACATCAGCAGCGACAAAGGTAGCGTGACTTCGCTTTTGAGTTCTGTGGCCAATCAACTCCACAGGACACTGCTTGAAAAAGCGCGGCGCAACCTTGAGGCGGTCCGCATTGCGGTCCAAGACCCTGACAAGAATATTCCACACTCCTCGGACATTATCAGTGCGCTTTGGCTCCGTTCCTTAAGCGTTGATAGAATCAACGGCGCCGCACCTGCCGAATTGCAGTCCGACATCACTCGCAATGAGGCCATCGACGACAACACGTTCGCTGCCGAGATGGCGCTCATCCGCGAGAACAGCTTCAACATCCACCCGGTTGGCAACCGTCTCGTGTTCAGGGAAGAGGAGAATGCCGAAGGCAAGCTGCTGGCTCACGCGAAGAATGACAAGCTGTTCGAGAGCAATCAGGACATCGAGCAGCTCGCGGCGGAAGTCCGCTACGTGATCGGCGGCAGCGAGGAAGTCTCCCGCAAGTTCCGCGTGGTGGTGCTCAGAAAGAATTGGCAAAGTGACCCGTGGACGGAACTCCCGGAGAACGAGCGACCTGATCGATGGGATGGTCGTCTGACTCTCATCGCACTGCCGGAGAATCTTGACAATGTCGAGGCGATCCTCGGCGCGTGGCTAAAGCGACATCTTCCCCAACGCCGCAACACGCTCCGGTTCCTCCTGCCGAAGAAAGCGTCCGCAAACATCTATTTCGACCGCGACCTGATTGTGTATGCGCGAGGCATCTATCTGGCGAACCAATGGAAGGACACTGACTCAGCGTTTCGCCCGCTGTACACGACCTACCAGAATTCTCATCTTCGCCCACGGCTCAAAGACTTGTTCGACACTTTTGCTATCCTCGATGTCTGGAACTTCGTGCAGCCAGAGCAGTGCCGTTTCCTTATAGAGAAGCACAACGCCATCGGCGACAAGATTCCAAAGGCCATAGACGAGAAGATTGTGAACGAACTGTTCATCGCGGAAGACTTCGAAGCCGCGGCGCTGGCGCACGCCACCGCCAGTTCGTCGCTCGCTAAGTTCATGGGTGATCTTCAAGAGCCAAGCATCGACGGCAAGCACTGCATTCCTTGGCTCGGTGAAGTGGCGACGAAAGAAAAGGTTCTCCATCTTTGCGCCGATGGAAAGCTCTCGATCAACTTGCGTGGTCTGGAACTCCTTCAAGCACAGCCCGGCGAACCGGAAGACGCTGCGTGGATACGCATCAAGGGCAAGCTCGGTTCGGGCAAGGAGCTTGAGCAAACCATCCTACAAGTACCCGGTGCTTATCCCCAGAGTGGAGGTACGATGCCGTTTCAATTGACTCCGACAACTCAACAGCCACCGACAACGGCATCGGTGCCCGGAGTTGTTCCGCCGTCCAAAATATTCGGCGACGATTCGTTGGCTTCTACTACGCCGATACTCAAACCGTTCGGTACTCCACCAAAGACTCCGATGAACCTGCTTGGCGAAGTTGAGAAATGGGGTATCAGTCCAGCGACCAGCGTGACCAACGTGAACATTAACGTCTCTCAAATGACCGGCGCGCAACTGACCGATTTGCTCAAGAAGCTCCCGGATGGCGGAATGTTTTCGCTGACCCTGGAGAAGCAAACGCAATGACGGCTGACCGCGATCCGACGCTCGATTCCATTCTTACCGCCACATCCAAGGAGGCCTGGCAGGTGATATTTGACAGGCTTTGGGAAATCTTCTCGGCCCCCCTTACCTCGCAGCATGCCGAACAGGAAGTCGCCGACCGCGAGAGTAAGGTCAGCGAAATTGAACTGCTGCTTTCCAGTTCCGCATGGGAACTCTGGCGCGAATTTGAAAGCTCCGTGCCGCGCACCGCGCAATCCGTCATCGACTTCTGGAACAGCGCCACCAGCGGCAAGGCCGTTTTGATCCTTGACGGGTTGTCGCTGCGTGAGTCGCCGTGGCTGCTGCAAGAAGCCGAGCGACGCGGCTACCACATTCAGCAGGCCGGCGCGCGCGGCTCGGAAATTCCGAGCGAGACCAGACCCTTCGCCAGGGCGCTGGGGTTCGGACAACGGTCGTCGATCGAAAATAACGGCGCGGGGATGGCGCACCTTCTTCCGGGCGCACGCACGGAAAGTTTGAATGTCGCGTGGGACTACTGCCACGACTGGATCGCATCCGCGCCAGCCATCGTGCTTTGGCATCATTGGCCCGCAGGTCAAGCGCTGACCAACCTGCATCAGCGGGCCGCCGATTTGTACATCGCCGGCGTATTTCACAATCGTGGTGCGAGGATCTTTTGCCTCGAGGTCGAGCGTTCCCGAGCCGCGAATGAAACCCTGCTTGCCCTTGCCGTCCAGGAGCATCTTGTAGTGCTCGGGGGGGCGTTTTTCTTCGAGCTTGAGATTCCCCGCGTAGGTTCCCTTGACGGCCGCGATTCCGACGTTGATGGCGCCGGCGAATTGATCGGGGCCAAGGATCTCGAGCTTTTCGCATCCGGGGATAAGCCGCGACAGCCGCTCGGGATCGTTGAGAAGTTCCCACACCCGTTGGCGCGGGGCGGGAAGAGTGGTTTCACCAGCCAGCTTCATCGCAGATTCATGTAGTCCCGGTGCGAGCGATCAATCGCGACGAGTCAGGCTTTCGCGCGGGCGACCGCCAGCTCGAGTGCGCGGCGAGTATAAACCCGCGCGAGTTCGGCGCGGAAATCCGCCGCCGCGTGAATGTCGGCGAGCGCATCGACACCGTCGGCCGCGTGCGATGCGGCCGTTGCGATCGCGGCCGCAGGTTTGCCTGCGAGCGCCGTTTCGACTGCCGTGGCGCGAAACGCCTTCGAGGCCAGGCCGGTGATACCGACCCGCACTCGGGCGCAATTTCCCTGGGCGTCGAGCGCGACTACTGCGGCGACGCCGACCAGCGCGAATCCGGAAGCAGGTTGGCGATGCTTCAAATAAGCTGCGCCGGCGCCGGCTGGAAGCGGCGCGACCGAAACGCCGGTCAGAATCTCGCCGTGCTGAACGGCCGTGGTCATGAGTGAGATCGACAAAGAAGTCCTCTGCCTTAATCGTGCGCGTGCCGCGGGCACCTTCCACGCGGATTTCCGCCTCGAGCGCCAGGATTGCCGCCGGATAGTCCGCGGCAGGATCCGAATGGGCCAGGCTGCCGCCAATGGTGCCCCGGTTGCGGACTTGCACGTCTCCGATCAGCGCGGCGCACTCCGATAGCATCGCGAGCTTGCCCTTGACGAGCCCCGAGGATTCGACCTGGTGATGCGTGGCCAGGCCGCCGATCACAATCCTGCCGCCTTCCTCCTTAATCTCGGCCAGGCCGGTGACGGCGCCGATATCGATGAGATACGCCGGCTGCGCCAGCCGCAGTTTCATCATCGGGATAAGACTGTGACCGCCGGCGAGCAACTTGGCATCGTCGCCGAACTGCGAGAGCATCGCGAGCGCATCCTTGACGGAGGAGGCGCGGTGATATTCGAATGAGGCAGGAAACATCGGGTTACACCTTTCCTCCGGACTGCTTGGCGTCCCGGATCGCGCGCCACACTCGCTCCGGCTTCAGCGGCATGTCGAGCGAGCGGATGCCCAGGGGCTTGAGCGCGTCGAGCACCGCCTTGACGACGCACGGGGTCGAGCCAATCGTGCCGGCCTCACCCACCCCTTTGACGCCCAGGATATTGACCGGTGACGGCGTGACCGTGGGCTCGAGCTCATAGTGCGGCAGCATGTTGGCCTTGGGCACCGCGTAGTCCATCAGCGATGCGGTGATGAGCTGACCGTTCTCGTCGTACACGACTTCTTCGTAGAGCGCTTGCGCGATTCCCTGGGCGATTCCGCCGTGGATCTGGCCCTCGACCAGCAGCGGACTGATTATCTTGCCGCAATCGTCAACTGCGACGTAGCGCAGGAACTGGACGACGCCGGTTTCCGGATCAACCTCGACTACGGCGACATGCGTGCCGAACGGGAACGTGCAGGCCGACGGTTCGTAAAAACTGGTCGCATCGAGGCCCGGTTCGACGCCGGGGATCGGCTGCTTGTAACCGTAGGCGGCATCCACCACCTGTTGCAGCGGAATCGACTTCGATGCGTCGCCCACCATCGCGATCGTCCGGTTGACGAAGGTGAGCTGGTCGGGTCCTCCATCATCGTGGAAGCGATCTTCTTGATCTTGTCCTGCAGCTTGGCCACCGTCATCATCAGCGCCGGACCGCCTACGGTGGTGCCGCGGCTGCCGAAGGTCCCGATGCCGTACTGCACCATCGCGGTATCGCCGTGGACAACATTGATGTCGTCGATGTCGATGCCCAAGGCGTCGGCCACGAGTTGCGCGAAGGTCGTTTCCTGACCCTGGCCGTGCGGGGAAATGCCGGTGAGCACGGTCACCTTGCTGTCTGGCTCGATCCGGACCGTCGCGCTTTCCCATCCGCCGCCTTTGAGCCTGGGTGGCAGCAGCGAGGAGGGGCCGAGCCCGCAAATCTCGACGTAGGAAGCCATCCCGACGCCAATGTAGCGGCCCTGCTTGAGCGCCTCGGCCTGCTCGGCGCGCACCCGCTTGTAGTCAACAATCTCGAGCGCCTTGCTGAGGGTGAGTTCGTAGTCGCCCGAATCGTAAACGAGTCCGCCGGCGGTCGGGGCCGGGAACGCTTCCTTGGGTATGAAGTTCTTGCGCCGCACCGCGGCCGGATCGAGGCCGAACTCGCCCGCGACCATGTCCATCGTGCGCTCGGCGATATAGGCGGCCTCGGGGCGTCCCGCGCCGCGATACGCGTCGGTCGCCATCTTGTTGGTGAAGACCATCTGTTGCTCGAACGCGAGCGCTGGAATCTTGTAGCAGCCCGTCATCATCAGGCCCGAGAAGCCGGGGATTATCGGCGTTAGCAGGTGCAGGTAAGCGCCCATGTCGCAAATGAACCTGGCCTTGAGCGCGAGCACGGTGCCGTCCTTCTGCGCGGCGACCTCGAGATACGTGATCTGATCGCGCCCGTGCGTGGTGCCAGAGAGGTTCTCGCGGCGGCGCTCGATCCACTTAACTGGCTTGTTAAGCGCCATCGCGAGGTAGGCGACCAACGCTTCTTCACTGTAAACATTGAGTTTGCATCCGAAGCCGCCGCCGACTTCAGGTGCGATCACGCGAATCTTGTTCTCACCCACCTTGAGCATCTCGGCGAGTTGCGAGCGCAGCAGATGGGGGATTTGCGTTGACGACCAGACCGTCAATTGCTTGTAGCCGGCTTCCCACCTGGCGACGACGCCACGCGGCTCCATCGGCACCGGCGCGAGCCGCTGATTCACGATGCGGAATTTGATCACCTTGTCGGCCTTGCGCATCGCCTCGTCCACCGCAGGGTTCGGGACCTGCGCCAAGGTGACCGAATTGGTGCCGAGTTCGTCATGGATGATCGGGGTGCCGGGCTCGAGCGCCTTTTCGGGATCGACGATGGCGTCCAGCGGCTCGTAATCAACGTCGATGAGATCGATTGCGTCCTGCGCGATGTATGAATCCGCCGCGATCACGACCGCGACGCCCTCGCCTACGTAGCGTACCTTGCCCTGGGCCAGCACCAAACGGAATGCGCTCGATCACTGCGACGCACGGCAGCGAGCCGATCTTGTCTTTGAAGTCATCTCCGGACATCACCGCGACGACGCCCTTGAGAGCGCGCGCCTTGGCGAGGTCGGTCGAATTGATTTTCGCATGCGCATACGGGCTGCGCAGGATCATCGCGGTAAGCATCCCGGGGAGCCGCAGGTCATCGACGTAGATGCCTTGTCCAGAAACCAGGCGCGGATCTTCACGCCGCTTGATTCGCTCGCCCACGAATTTCGGAATGACGGCCATCGCTCTCTCCTTGGAAATCGTTCAAGCGCGCTCGCTGGAACGCATCTTTTCAGCGGCGTACTGGATCGCCTTGATGATGTGCTGGTAGCCGGTGCATCGACACAGGTTGCCCTCGAGCGCCTCGCGGATTTGCGCCTCAGTCGGGTTCGGGTTTCGGCTCAAGAGATCCGTCGCCGTCATGATCATGCCGGGTGTGAATAGCCGCATTGAAGGCCGTGCTCCTCCCAGAAGCCTTCCTGAATAGGATTCATCTTGCCGTTTTTGGCGAGGCCCTCGACAGTCGTGATTTGGCTGCCTTCAGCCTGCACGGCGAGTGTGGTGCACGACTTGACCGCTTGCCCATTGATCAGCACCGTGCATGCGCCGCACAGCGAGGTCTCGCATCCGACATGGGTGCCGGTCAGTTGCGCGACATCGCGGAGGTAGTGCACGAGCAGCATGCGCGGGTCGATGTCGTCATCGTGGCGCTCGCCGTTGATCGTGACAGTTAGCTGCATAGTTATGTCGCTCCTGAGGATAATGTTGGCCCGTTCCGGGTAAACATTCGCTGCCCAGCCTCGCCGTCGGTAAGAGTTCTCCTCTGACCTGTTCGGCGAACGGTCGAGATCTAACCGAACGCGGCTCGGCCCGTAGCGCGGGCGGGCCGCATCCGGAAAGCTTGATCGTAACTATCAGGTCAAGCCGAATACCAGCCGAGCCCGGACGCGACCTTCCTCGACTTCCGCGAACGATTCGTTGACCTGCTCGAGTTTGCGCTTCTCATAGATAACCTTGGTCATTCCGGCGGCCTGCAACTCGAACGTCTCCGCGAGGTCAACCCGCGTGCCGACGACCGAGCCGGCAATCGAGATCGCGTTGAGCACCGTCTCGAAGATTGGAATCTGGACCGAGTTCTCAGCCGGCAGTCCGACGAACACCAATCTGCCGCCGCGGCGCAGTTCCCTTGTATGCGCTGTCATATGTCGAGGGCGAAACCGCGACCACAATTGCGGAATCGGCGCCGCCGAGCTTCTTGAGCGCCTCCGCGGCATCCTCCTTGCGCGCATTGATCGTGTAACGCGCGCCGAGTTCCTTGGCGAGTTCGAGCTTGTCGTCGAGAACATCCACCGCGACGACCGTCGCCCCGGCAATCCGCGCATACTGAAGCGCCAGATGTCCCAGTCCGCTGATACCGAAAATGGCAACCAGGTCGGACGATCGCGCGCCGGCCACCTTGACGGCCTTGTAGGTCGTAACGCCAGCGCAGGTGAGCGGCGCCGCCGCAAAAGGATCGACCCCCCGCGGGCACTTTGCAGACGTACTTTCCATAAGCCAGCGCGTACTCGGCGTAGCTGCCATCGATGAAATAGCCGGTGTCTAGCTGCTGCTCGCACAGCGTCTCCCGACCTGATCCGCAGTACTCGCAGGCGCCGCACGCGTATCCCAGCCACGGAATCGCTACGCGATCACCCTCCTTGACCTCCGAGACGCCGGCGCCGAGGCGCTCGACGATTCCGACGCCTTCATGCCCCGGCACCAGCGGCAGCTTCGGCTTGACCGGCCAGTCGCCGTGGGCCGCGTGGATGTCCGTATGGCAAAGCCCTGACGCCTCGATTTTTACCACCACCTGGCCGGGGCCAGGTTCCGGTTTTGGGAGATTCTAGATAGTCAGTGGCGCGCCGAATGTTCTAATAACCGCTGCTTTCATGCTAGGTCACCCATTTTCGCTAGGATTCGTCTCATGAGAATCAAATCACGCAATTGCAAATTAGAAATTCTAAACAATCAATCGAACCAGGATCGATATTATGAGAGCGAGGCCGTTATGAGGCCCCTTGTTTCAGCACGTTGCGCGTATCCTGCGCAACGTCGGTAGTAATTAAGTCCGCGCCTTTGTACTTCTTCACGATTTTGCCGTCGGGCGCGACCAGGAAAACATAATCGAGCGCGTCCATGATTTTGGCCGGCTCCTCCTCTCTGCCCACCACCGGCAAGCCAAAGCGCCCGAGCATCCAATCGATATTGTCGGGAGAGCCGGTCAGCAGGTCCAGCGCGAGGTGTCGAGGTGCATATCTCTGGCATAGCGAGCCAGCCGCTTCGGTCCATCGAAGACCGGGTTGTAGGTTACCAGTACGAATTGAACGTTCTGCCCCTGCGCCGCTCCGAGTTCGTCTGCGACCCGATGCAGATTGTTGGTGGTAAGTTGGCACATGCCGGTGCAGGCGGTGTCGATGAAGGCGATGAGCAGGGGCTTGCCAGTCAAGGATCTGGCTTCGACCGGCTTGGCATCCTGGTTGAAGAGCACCAGCTTTGGCGAAACCCCCTGCAGCCCTGGTCCCAAGGATGGCGCGGAGTTGGTCGCGCGCCCGCCGCAGGCTGCGAATGAGACCGCAGCGGCGATCGCCAGTGCATACATCGCGTGGCGCCTGATCGAGACCGCGAACCGCGACTTCATTTGTCGAACACCTCTGACCCGCAAGACTTCATGAGCGGGCGACCCGCCACTCGGAACATTGGCTGCACGACCTCAGGCGCTGCCGACAGCGCGAATACGGCTGCGCATCTCGGTCTTGTGCAGCGCGGCCAGATGTTCCCGTCTGAGCGCACGCTTGGCGCAGGGATCGAAGCTGAGGCCCGGGCCGCCCCCGTGTGCCCACGCCGATCCCGCATAGGTCGGGCTAAGCAGCAAACCAACGACCAAACTAACTCTACGGCTCACCGTCTTATCACTCTGAACCAGCTCACTGAACGCTGCCTGGACCCGGATGCGCGCACAGCTTCGTCGGAGTCGCCGACACCGGCTTGTTGAGATTAGATCCCCGTCTTCGCTGGAGCACCCTGCCGCGCGAAAGTAGGAATTATTTCGCTGTCGAACTCCACCAGCGAACGGTTGTTATCCGAGTCAAAGAACATGAACAGTCCACCTAGTCGGCTGGTTGGGTCCGCGATCAGCAATGCCAGCCGATCTGTCTCCCACACCTCGCTGCTGGCCAGGATGTGTAGCGCTTTCGTCTCGCCGGGCTGAATCGGCTCGTTGGGCTCGACCACGAGGCCGGCTGGCGCAATCAGCTCAGGCGGATAATCAGATTCTGGTTGGCGGACGGATGAGTTCAGGAACCTCACCGCCGCGGTAGTAAACTCACCAATCCGCACCGGCTTGGTACCGTTGTTAGTGACCTTTACCCAGAACTCCACCATGCGTCCGGGAATGTAGTATATGACGCGATCCGCAGTCACGGTGATGGTATCGGGCTGCTTGGGCAGGGGAGGAATCCGCAACCAGGTGGACTGCAACGGGATAGTCACTGGATACCACGCGTTGGTAACCAGGGCGCCCAGGACGACGATCACAATAGTCGCACCGAGAAAGGCGATGCCTACGATCTTGTCGGTCGTAATAAGGCTGTCACCCTCGCCGTGTTCCAAGGCTTCGTATCTAGGCATCAGCAGAGGTTTGGCGATCCAGTACATGAGCCATCCAACTGCCATCAATGCCCACAGCACATGCCAACTGACTACCGCACCCATCCCGTAGTGCGCCAAATCCAGCTTTACACCGGTCAGCGTCGTGATCGGATCGGTGAAGGCGGCCCTGTCGCCGTCGACCGTGACCCAATCGCCGGGGCCCAGGAGCGGGCCCGCATCGCGCACGCTGAGCATGGGATGTATGTGATAGCGCCCTGGGATTCTGCCGCGCAGGACGATCGTATATTCGTAGTCTCTGCCAAGCTCGAGCGGCGTCGAAGCGGCGCCATTAACGCCGTTTAGCGTGCTGGCCATACGGACCATCACCGGCCCTGGGCACGTCAACGTTGAGATACGCCAGTTCGGGCGCGGCGATCGCGAATGACCAAAACTTAACGATGTGAAAACGCCCGGATATAGTCATCTGCTCGTTTACATTGACGCGAGTCGACGACCAGTGCGTATCATACCACTGTACGGTGGCCATCCTTAGAAACGGGGGTTCGGCGCGCTCGCCGTGCGCCGCCGCCGTTCCTGGCGCCAGCGCGGCCGCGATGCTCACAGCAATTACTAGTGACAGCGCTGAGGCTCTGACCGACACCGTCTTCGAAATGAACCTTTTCGATTGCATTAGTTTACCCCATTCCGGCGCCATTGACGGGGCCCGTCGCGAGACGATCGATAGAGTTATATGCGCTTGAGCCAACTAAACTGAGCTTTGGTAAATAGATAGCCGACGCCGACGAATAATATGTACACCACCATGCAGGCAAACGCCGCGAAGAACATCGATATATAGATCGGATCCTGGCCGAAGGAGCGTAGCGTGCCCCGGTCAATATACCTCAGATATTCGGGAGTTCCGGTCCTCACGAACTGATAGCCCATTACATCGGCGAGCGACATGAGGAAGCCGTTCATGTTGGTAGGCAACATGTAGCGCGCCAGCATCACCCAGTTCGCGGGGTAGAACAGCAGTGACCAAAGCCCGCCGCCGATGATCGCCGTCATGACGTAGCTGCCAGTCAGCATCAAGATAACGTCAAGCGCTATTCCCGACGGAATCAGCGTCGCCGGCCATACAAAGTCGAGCGGGAAGTAGCCCCACCCGGCGAAGTTGGCGGTCCAATTCAGCCACTCGCCAGCGACCAGGCAGAGGGTCAGGAGCGTCGCCGCGAACGGGAGCCTGAACTTTTGCCAGAAGATGTACTGGACCGCGGCGGGCATCGAGATCAGGATCATAGGCGTCAAAGTGATCCACCATCGCCGATCTTTCCAATCCACCCAGCACTTCGCGCGTGTGCTCGCCGAGCCGTGGCGCACCGCGGCGAATCGAGGTTGGTGTCCTATCGAATCGTGCCGGCGCGCGGGTTTGTCTGCGGCGTCCCGCCACCGGGTGATCCTGAACTTCGCGCGCTCCGGCGGCAGACTGCGACGGGCGATGAATCGAGCCCGAATACCTGCTGATGTTTTCGGGCAGGGCGGCAGTGCCGCCCTGCCCATCGTGGACTTACTGTCCGGGTGGTGCGGCGGCCTTGGCCATCTCCTGGTGCTCCTTAGCGAGCTTTGAGTTGTCAGCCGCAATTTTGTCCCACATCGCGGCTATCCCGTCGCACATCTCCGCCATGTAGGCGGGCTTGTGAATCCTCATCTTACGATAGGTCTCCGCCGTACGCCGATGGAGGTCGGCCTTTTGCTTGGCGTTTGCTGCTTGTTGCTCGTAGAACGCGGCAATCGCTTCATGTTCCGCCGGCGTCTTCGCGCTCGTGATCATCTGGTCCAGGTCGTCGTCTGTGACGACTGGCTGTTGAGCACCTGCCCGAATGGTGGGCAGGGCGGCCGCAGCAAGCAGTAGCAGTCCCGCTGCAAGCAACATCGTTACTCGCTTCATTTTCTCCTCCCGTTCCTTTTTCGCCGCCGTCACGAACTCGCGCGGGGCCGTTTGGAAAGCTAATTCTATGCCAATGCCAATAGCAGTTTTCTTCCTCTAACCAGCTGCGGCTCTCTGTACCTTGTCTGATCACCTCCTCAGCGGGCGCGCCATCTTGCGTAATCGATCCGCTTGCCTCGCGCCTAGTACCAGACCCGGATTCCGAAGACGAAGCGCACATCATTGACGATGCCACCTTCGTCGCGGGTGAAATCCGCCGTCTCACCGAATTTACCGTTGTAGGCTACGCCGATATAGGGCGCGAATTTGCGACTGATTTCGTAGCGCAGGCGGAGACCCGTATCGAGCTCTGAAAGCCCCGAACCGGCGCCGCGGCTGGGATCGTTCTTGTTGTAAAAGTTCAACTCGAATTGAGGCTGCAATATCAGGCGATTCGTAATCAGCATATCGTAGAAGCCATTCACGCGCCCTGCGATGCGGCCCCCGTCGCTGAAATAGAAGGTGAGCTCGAATTCGAAGAAATTAGGGGCCAAGCCCTCGATTCCGATCGCTCCCCAAGTGCGCCCGGGATTGGAATCCAGGTCGTAGCGAACGCCCGCTTGCAGGTCGAAATATCTAAGATGCGGTATCGGGCGCGCGTAGAGCGCCTCGGTAATTCCGTCGCTAGCTTGGCCGTTCTCAAAGGAGCCCTCGGACTTGAACCACAGCCGATTCAGATCGGTGCCGATCCATGCCTCCCCGTCCCAGCGAAACTCGTTGTCCGGACCGTTGGTGCGGCCTTCCAACTGATTGAACAGCAGATGATAGAAGACCCTATCCTCACCCATCGAAGATGGCTCTTCTTTCGGATAGGTCGGCGCAGGTTCAGGCGACGGCATCACCGACGAACCGGGTTGGGGATAGGGCGCTTGGCCGGAGGAGTTCTGAGCATTCGATACGATTGACTGAGCGTTTGCCCGCACGCTGCCCAGAATCACAATCAGGCAAACGAATCCAACCAAACGTCTGAATCCGGCAATCGTATCGGTAAACGCGCGCGGAATTGCGCGCGGGGTCTTTATCACCAAACCTGACGTGCTCATGACACGATCACGGTCAGGAACATTCCGGTTTCCATGTGGAAGAACAGGTGACAATGAAATGCCCAGTGCCCAGGCGTATCCGCGCTGACGAGGAAGCTGAGGCGCTCCGCCGGCTTGACGTTGAGCGTGTGTTTGTAGGGGCGATATTCCCCGTTGCCGTTCTCCAGTTCGCTCCAGAGACCGTGCAGATGGATCGGATGCTCCATCATGGTGTCATTGATCAGAACGAAGCGCACCCGCTCGCCAAGCTTCAAACGAATGGGCGCATTCTGTGAGAACGTCCTGCCGTTGAACCCCCAGATGAACCGCTCCATGTTTCCGGTCAGGTGAAACTCGAACTCACGATCCGGAGGGCGCGGATCGGCGCCACGGTAACGCGCGCGCAGGTTCGCGTAGGTGAGGATCCGGCGGCCATTACCCTCGAGACCAGCTCCAGGCTCAGCTAGCCGGTCGGTAGTCGTCTCGGCAACGTGGTCGACTTCCGGCCCGAGCTGCAGTTGAACCGGATTCGCCACCGGGAGATGACTCTGCCCAATGGACGGCGACGGCTTTGGAGTTGCCATCTCCATGCCGGGCATGCTGCCCATATCCCCTTCGGCGTGGCCCGGCGAGGGTTGCACCGACTGCAGTTTGGACGAGGGGTGGCCCATCTCCATTCCCGGCATGCTGCCCATGCCCATGTCGGCCATGGTGCGCATCGGCCGAGGATCCATCGGCGGGATCGCCGCCACCACGCCGGCTCTCGGCGCTAAGGTTCCGCGAGCGTAGCCGGTTCGATCCTCGCTCTGAGCGAAGATCGTGAAGGCAGACCAATCATTGGGCTGAACGATGAGGTCATAGGTTTCAGCGACTGAGATTCGGAACTCGTCAACGTCGACAGGTTCCACATCGTTGCCGTCGGCCTGAACGACGGTCATCGCAAGGCCCGGGATGCGAACATCGAAGATCGTCATCGATGAAGCGTTGATAAAACGAAGCCGGACGCGCTCTCCTGGTTTGAACAGGCCGGTCCAGTTAGCGGCTGGCGCCAGTCCATTAAGAAGATAGGTGTAGGTTGCGCCGCTAACGTCGAGAATGTCGGTGGGACTCATGTTCATTGCGCCCCACATCAGGCGATCCGAGAGCGTTGCGCCGAGGCCGCCCTTGCGCGCATCCGATAGGAAGTTGCCTATCGTCCGCTGGTGAAAGTTGTAGTAGCTGCTTTGCTGCTTGAGATTGCTCAATACCATTTCAGGGTTCTGGTCGGTCCAGTCCGAAAGCATAATCACGTACTCACGGTCGAACTGAATCGGATCCTTGTCCCGACGCTCGATAATCAGCGGTGCGTAATGTCCGGTCTGTTCCTGAAACGCGCTGTGGCTGTGATACCAGTAGGTACCGTACTGTCGGACCGGAATGCGGTAAACGAACGTCGCGCCCGGATCGATGCCGGGAAAGCTCAGCCCGGGGACCCCATCCATGTCCGCCGGAGATCGGACGCCGTGCCAATGTACTGATGTCTGCTCCCGCAAGCGGTTGGTGACAGAAAGCGTGACCGTGTCACCTTCCCGCCAGCGCAGCAGCGGCCCCGGAACAGATCCGTTGATCGCGGTGGCGATTGCTGGCCGACCAGTGATATTGACCGCTACTTCTTCGATCACAAGGTCAAAGTGATTTCCCGTAAGTACCGCTTGCTCGTTACGCGCGTTCAACGCCAGCGCCGGCCAGCGCCATAAGTCCAAACCAGCGATCACGCCGCTGGCCATAAGTCCCTGCACGAAGCGGCGGCGGCCAATCCGGGTAGTAGATTTGTTTCCGAATAGTCTCTGCGGATACATGGCTAACTTTCCCTCACATGATCGTTTCGATAGCGTCTCAAGCTCGCGGCGGAAGTGGAATCGAGACTGAATTGCGAAGACCCACGAAATCTCACAAAGAAAGCGCACACCGACTTAATTCAATCTTCGGGTTTTGCCTCGTCTCATGGCTCGCGCTGCCATCGCAAGCGCTTGCCTCGGAAGTCCCGCTGCCACTGTCAGCCGCAAAACCAAACGCGATCCAGAACGCGCAAGCCGAAGAACCTCCGCTGCAAGATCTGTTGCGTAAGCTGTTCGATCCTGTCGTTGGCTGGTACCCGCCGGAATCCAGACGTTCGAACCTCGGCCTCAACAACTTTTTCACTTACGGATGGACTGAAGGATGGAGCGAACCCGAGGAGGGACCGGATGACGCCCCGCGATTTCGGTTGCTCCGAATCCAGCGGGCATTCTGGGAGCGCGAGCTCCGCCTCACTTACAACTCTGCGTTTCGTCCCGATGCGCATGGCAACGACGAGCAAGAAGGCGAGTTCGAACTGGAGCTCCCTATAAGCCGTCGCTTCCTGATCGAATTCGAAGGGGGCGTCGCTGCGGCGCGCCAGGCCGGCCGTCACTGGATGGCGCAAGCATCTGACCTTCGAATCACGCCTGAGGTGATGTTGATCGAAACGCATCGACTCTCTTTTTCCAGCGGGCTGGTGGTGGAGACTCCCACCGGCGGTCGAGCAGTCGAGCAAGGGCGAACCAGTCTGACGCCCTATCTCGCGCTGTGGGGAGACTTGGGCCATAGGATTGGCCTCCACAGTTACCTGGGGAGCGAATTTCCGCTCGGCGGTTCTGGGTCTTCCTCGCCAACTGCCGTGCTGCAATACGCGATCGCTCCCAGCATCACGGTAACGCCAAAATCGATGGATTACCTCGGCGACCTGACCTTCTTCATCGAAGGCGACGGTGAAACGAGGGCGGGCAACCGCATCAGCCGAACCACGCTGAACCTGCTGCCGGGCACGCGATGGCTGGTATTCAGAGACACATGGATCGCGGCGGGGTACGAGTTTCCGATAACCGAACCAAAACCGTTCACCGGTCGCGCTTGGGTCAGTTTGTATCTGGATTTTTGAATGCGTCCTGGCCAGCCCGCTCCGACTTGATCGAAACTAGAACGTTCTCGAATCGGCAGGTAGCGTGTGCTCAATGGTGGCCACCCGTGCGCTTCTGAAAGTCGTACCAGTTCGTGGTCTTGTGACAAAGATAGCACTGCTCCAACCGGGCGCGTTCGCCACCCGCTTGCGGACCTTAAGCCTCGCGGTTTGCCCCACGCGGGGCAAACTGGTCTAAAGCAGCCACCTCCGAACACATTCCTGCGATCAGGTTGCCGTTTTCCGCGGTGAGGCGGGTCTGCTCAAACGCGCTCCGGGAAGGGCTCAGGCTTGCGACAGGTTCCAGATGTCGCGCGCATACTCGGCGACCGCGCGATCGCTCGAGAAATAGCCAATCCGCGAAAGATTGAGTATCGCCTTTTTGTTCCACAATTGCCGATTTTGATACTGAGTTGATATTTCCGACTGAGTATCTACATAAGAACCAAAATCGGCCAGCAGGAAATACTCGTCGTGATTGAGTAATACATCGCGGACCCATCGAAAGAGTCCCGGTTCGTTGGGACAAAACCGATCCGAAGCGAGTTCGTCGAGCACTCTTCTCAGGCGCGGATCGGCTTCGTAATACTCGCGCGGATGATACGCGCCCAGCGTCGTGAGCTCCTCGATTTTTTCCGCAGTCAGGCCAAAGATGAAAATGTTCTCCGCACCGACCGCGTCCCGGATTTCGATGTTTGCGCCGTCGAGGGTTCCGATGGTCAGCGCGCCGTTCATCGCGAACTTCATGTTGCCGGTGCCCGACGCCTCGCGGCCCGCGGTCGAAATCTGCTCCGACACGTCGGCGGCCGGGATGATTTTTTCGGCGAGCGAGACCCGGTAGTCGGGGAGAAACGCGACCTTGATCAGTTCGCGCGTTTTCGGATCGCCGTTGATCACGTCGGCGAGGTTGTTGATCAGCTTGATGATCATCTTGGCGGCCCAGTAGCCGGGCGCGGCCTTGCCGGCCATGAAGTAGGCGCGCGGAATCGAAGGTTCGACGCCGTCATCGACGAGCGTCAGGTAATGGTGGACGATGCCGAGCGCCATCAGGAGCTGGCGTTTGTATTCATGGATACGCTTGGCTTGAACGTCGAAAACCGCTGTCGGATCGACGTCAACTGCCGCGAGACGATTGACGATTCGCGCGAGCCGCTCCTTGTTGGCGCGCTTGATGGCGTTGAATGCCTTGTGAAATTCGGCGTCGTCGGCAAATTTTTCGACGCCGCCCAGCAGTTCCAGGTTGGTGGCCCACCCACCGCCAATAGTCGCGTCGAGCAGATGGGCGAGTCCGGGATTAGCCATCAGCAGCCATCGGCGCTGGGTGACGCCGTTGGTCTTGTTGCTGAAACGTTCGGGCCACAGCCGGAAGAAGTCCGGCACCAGCCGGGTTTTCAGCAGGTCGGAATGAAGTTTCGAGACGCCGTTGATCGAATGGCTGCCGACGATCGCGAGGTTCGCCATGTGAATCTGCGGATCGCCGCCTTCCTGCACGATAGAAATTCGTTTGGCGCGTTCGGGCGCGTCGGACCAGGCGGCGGCGACCTCGCCAAGGAAGCGGCGATTGATCTCGTAGATGACTTGCAGATGGCGGGGGACGACGCGCTCGAGCAAACTCACCGGCCATCGTTCGAGCGCCTCGGGCATCAGCGTATGATTAGTGTAGGCGACCGTGTTGCGCGTAATTTCCCACGCCGTCTCCCATTCCAGGTCCTGCTCGTCGACGAAGAATCTCATCAACTCCGCAATAGTCAGTGCGGGATGAGTGTCGTTAAGTTGAATAGCTACTTTGGCGGGAAAATCGATGAAGTCTTCGCCGCGGCTGAAGTAGCCGCGTACTATATCCTGCACCGCGCACGCGACGAAGAAGTATTCCTGCAAGAGGCGAAGCTCGCGGCCGGCGGCGACGGAGTCGGAGGGGTAGAGCACCTTCGAGATGTTTTCGGAGAACATCTTCTGCTCGACCGCCTTCATGTAGTCGCCGGCGTTGAAGATCTGCATGTCGAATTCGTCCGATGCGCTGGCGGAATAGAGCCTTACGAAATTGACGGTGCGCCCGCCGAAGCCGGCGATCGGCAAATCATGAGGCATCCCGATCAGAATGCGCTGATCGATCCAGATCGGACGGTAGCGGCCCTTGCGGTCGAAGCGATGCTCGACGCGGCCGTACACCGGAATCCGGCACGACTCGTGCGGCCGTGGGACCAGCCACGGCGAGATCTCGCGCTGCCACGCGTCGGGGCGTTCGATCTGATAGCCGCCGCGGATTTCCTGGCGGAACAGGCCGTATTCGTAGTTGATGCCGTAGCCGTAGCCCGGCATGTCCATCGTGGCGAGCGAATCGAGGAAGCATGCGGCGAGGCGGCCGAGGCCTCCGTTGCCGAGCGCGGCGTCGGGTTCCTCGTCGAACAGTTGCTGCAGGTCGATGCCGTTTTCAGCGAGAAAATCGCGGCAAATGCCGATCAGCCCGAGGTTGAAGAGATTGTTTTCGAGCGAGCGCCCGATCAAGAACTCGAGCGAGAGGTAGTAGAGCTTCTTGGCGTCGGCGCGGTCGAAGCGGGCGCGCGTCGCGAGCATCTTTTCGACCAGCATATCGCGCACGACCAGCGCGGTGACGCGATACCAATCGATTTTGGTGAGCTGGACGCGGCGCTTGGCGAGCGTGAACCGGATGTGATGATCGATGAGGGTATTGAACAGGTTCCGATTTACTTCGGAAAGCGGGGGAACAGCCATTCTTGCGTCAGTCCTCGAAATCCTCGCGCGGCGATAGCGACAGTTTAGCAGATGGCGGCGGATAGTGGAGCACCGGCGGGCGAGTCTGGCCATAGCTGGCTGTCACGCGGGTCGCGAATTGTCGCCAGCGTGTGATTGAAAAACGGGAGCATCCCGATTGGATGCTCCCGCGGTATCGGATGGATCAGTCGGTGCGGTTCAGTTGCCGCCGCGCTGCATCGCGGCCATCGCTTCGCCCATTTCCGCGAGGCCTTTCTGCACGGATGGCCGGGTCTGCACGTGCTCCCACCAGGCCGCGAGGCGCGGGCGTCCCTCGAGGGCGGATTTGGCGCCGAAGGCCGGCAGCAGATTGGCGACGAAGAACATGGTGGGTGCGATCGCGCAATCGGCGAGCGTAAAATCGGCGCCGCAGGCGAAGCCGCTCTCAGGCAGCATCCGATCGAGTTGATCGAGACGGGTCGCGATTTCGGCGAGCTTGTCGGCGACCAGCTTTTGATCGCGCGTTTTGGGATTCATCTGCGGAAACAGCGCGCGCAGCGGCGGCTCGAGATAGAGGTCGTGGAAGCGGCTCATCACGCGGACTTTGGCGCGGGCTTCCGGCGATTTCGGCATCAAGGCGGGCGTCGGGTATTTCTCCTCGAGGTACTCATTGATGACTTCGGACTCGAGGATGATGGCGCCGTCGGCGTCGAGGGTCGGGATTTTGCCGAGCGGATTGATCTTGAGGTATTCGGCTGAATGACTGTCCGTCGCGACCATCTCGACGTTGAGGCCCTTTTCGTAAATCACGAGCCGTGATTTGGTCGCGAAGTTGGATAGATTCATATTGTAGAGCTTCATAGCGTGACTCCTTTTACTATCCGTGGAATTTCCTGCTTGAGATTGAACGAAGCGATCAGTCGCTTATCGCAAAGTGAGTCGCGATGCGCAAGACGCGCAGTCAATCCGGGCGCAAAGCGATCCTGCGCGACGATCGAAAGTTAGCGGCCGCCTTCGGTCTGCTTCATTACAAAGATCAGTGAATCGGCGAAGTCGTCGGGATGCTCGAGTTGGGGAAACGCCCCCGACGTTTTGAATACCACCGTTGCTGAACCGGGCAGCGCCGCATGCAGGGCTTCGCCCTCGGCGGCGGCGAAGAACGGACTCCTGGCGCCCCAGATGATGATCGTCAGGGTGTTAAAAATCTGGCCGATTTTCGAGCGGATGTGCGCCTCGTCGCGCGGCACCGAATTGAGCATGTCGGTCTGGGCCTGCATGTCCCTGGCGAGCTCCATCATCATGCGTTCGTAGATCACTTCGGGCAGCGGCGGCAGGTCGAAGAGGCTCATCTGCGCCTGCGCGCGGATCGCTTCGACGGTCGTCGGCAGCATGCCGGCGCGCAGCTTGTCAGCGCCGCGCTTGCCGGCGAGGCCTCCGCCGACGAGCACGATCCGTTCGACCTTGTCCGGATGATCGACCGCATAGTAGAGCGCGACGTCGGCGCCGAGGTCGCTCGCGACTAGATTAATCTTGTCGATTTTGAGCGCGTCGATCATCTGGGCGACGGCGGCGGCCTGGTACGCGATCGAATAATTGACCTGCTTATGCTCCGAGGATCCGAAGCCCGGCAGATTCGGCGCCACGACCTTGAAGTGCGCCGACGCGACCAGCGGCATCACTCCGCGCCAGACCAGCGCGGCGTTGGGTCCCAAGCCGTGAATCATCACGACCGGCTCCTGCTCCGCGTAGCCGCCAGTCACGAGATAAGTGATGAGGGTGTCTTTCAGCGCGAGGTCGTTTTGCACGACGCCGGACCATCCGAGGCGCGAGATTTGGATGAAGCGGAGCACATCGATCGGCCGCAGATAGATCGCGGCCGCCGCGATACCGAGAAAGACCGCGGCAATCGGGCCTGCGATATTGATCCAGGTGTGGCGGCGAACCTGAGGGGCGAGATTGTCGGCGCGAATCGCGGCTTCGCGCTGGGCCTTGAGCTTCTGCGCTTCGAGTTTCTGCGCTTCAGCGTCTTGCGATTCAGATGGTTCCGCCACGAATCCTGATTATCCTATTTCGCCGGTGATGAGGTCGCATAAGGGGCAGCGGCGGTCGCGGCCGTGGCCGGCGAACTGTCCGGCGCGATGCTTCCCGACTCGGGCGACCCAGCCTTCGCCCTCACGTGTGACGAACGATGTGCATGCTCCCGGGCGTCACGTTCCTTGATCAACTGCTCGAGATGATCCGCGACGCGATTGATTTCTCTGGTCGCTTCCTCGACGACCTTGGTCGCATGGTCGGCTGCGGCAGTCGCCTTGTTGGCGGCTTCAAGTGCTTTGTTGGCGGCATCCTCAGCGCGGGATGCCGACGCCTGAGCTCGCGCGGCGGCGGCTTCGGCTTGCTCTGCTCGTTGCTCATCACGCGACGCGGCGCATCCCGCGATCGTCAAAGCGAGACCGGCTGCGAAGGCTATCGAGACTGCTTTGCGCGCGTATGGGTTCATCGAGTCGAGGTCTCCGATAGGTTGCAGGTCGCGCGATTTAACTGGCAGCCGCCGCGGGGAGCGATCACCCGCGACGGCATCACAATAGCGATGAGCTAAACTCTAGCGCTGCGCGAAGGCCTCGACCGCGCGATTGTCGGGGAGCGGCGTATTATCGGCGCGGAGCGGCAGAATACAGACGTGAGTGGCGCCCGCTTTGAGGTGAGCGTCGATTCGATCGCGAATCTTATCCTCGGCGCCCCACGCCACGATCGCATCGACGAGCCGATCGCTGCATCCGTTTTCGAATTCGCTGTCGGCCCATCCGAGCGCCTTGAGATTGTTGGTGTAGTTCGGCAGCCGCGGCACGTAGGTCTTCATGTAGGCGCGGGCCGCAGTGCGAGCCTTGGTCGCGTCGGTCTCGAGGATCACCGCTTGCGCCGCGCAGATCATCGCGGTGGGTCCAATTAGCGCGCGCGCCTTCGCGGTATGCTCCGGCGGCACGAAGTAGGTATGCGTGCCGTTGGCCTGCTCGGCACACAGCGCAAGCATCTTGGGATGGAGCGCCGCAAGCACGACCGGCACTTCCTTGGGCCCGCTTGGAACCCCATAGAGGGCGCCCTTCATCTTCGGCAGATAATCCTTCATGTAGCTGTAGGGCTTGTCGTAACTGTGCCCGCGCAGATTGGTGACCAGCGGTTTGTGGCTGACGCCAATTCCGAGCAGAAAGCGGCCGCCCGACTGTTCGGAGACGGTCTTCGAAGCGGACGACATCGTGATGGGATCGCGCGCATAGATGTTGGCGATACCAGTCGCGAGATTCAGCCGCTCGGTATGGCTCAGCAGATAGGCGGCGTGCGCGAATGGCTCGCGGCCGATCGCCTCGGGGATCCAGAGCGCCTTGTAGCCATTCTTTTCGACCATCTTCGCGAACGCGGCGGTGTCGGCCGCAGGCATCGCGTCGAGGAAGAACCATATTCCGACTTTTCCGATATCCATGGAACAAGTAACTAACGCGCCGGCGATTTTCTAACAAGGGAAGTGATCTCGCGTTTTCATCTTTGGCGGGGTCGCGATAGGCTGGCGACTGCGTCGGATTCGCAAAATCGCAAAAGGTGATCGATCAAAATGAAGCTCGGCTTGATGTTTGTAAATTCGGGACCGTTCTCCAATCCAACTTTGCTCGCTCATCTCGCGACCACGGCGGAGCGATGCGGTATCGAGTCGTTGTGGACCGTCGAGCACGTCGTGATTCCGGAGAACTATCAGTCGCCGTATCCGTATTCGTCGAGCGGCAAAATTCCCGGCGGTGAGGACGTCTCGATACCGGACCCGCTGCTGCCGCTGACCTTCATCGCGGCGATAACGAAGAAGGTGAAGCTCGCGACCGGCGTGCTGATTCTCCCGCAGCGTCATCCTTTGTATGTGGCCAAGGAGTTGGCGACGCTCGACACACTATCGAACGGGCGCGCGATCCTGGGAATCGGCAGCGGATGGCTCAAGGAAGAATTCGATTCGCTGGGGCTCGATTTCCATACGCGGGGTGCGCGGACTGACGAATCGATCAAGGCGATGCGCGCGTTATGGAGTGAGGGATCGTCGTCGTTTCATGGCAAACATTTCAATTTCGGTCCCGTGAAGTGTTATCCGAAGCCAATCCAGAAAGGCGGCGTGCCGATCCACATCGGCGGGCATTCGACGGCGGCGGCGAAGCGCGCCGGTCGCTACGGTGACGGCTTTTTTCCAGCGCTCGGCGAGATACCCAAGCTCAAGGATCTGTTCGCGATCATGAAGGCGGAGGCCGAGAAGGCGGGGCGCAATCCGGCATCGATCGAACTGTCGTGCATGGGGCGTCCGCGCGTCGATGACTTGAAGGCGCTGCAGGACATCGGGATTTCGCGCGTCGTGATCGCGCCGCCGGCATTCGACGCAGACGGACTCACGCGCGGCCTCGAAAAACTTCAGAACGAAGTGATCGCGAAAATTTGAAAATCGAGCTGCGCGCGCTCGATTATCGTCATGACTAAAACGCCAGAGGCACGAATGCCGTGAAGGATGAAAAGTCGGCTGACCCGTTGATCGTTCGCCACGAAGCCCCGCTCGGATGGTTGGTGCTCAACCGCCCGCACGTTCGCAACGCGCTCAATCTTAAGAGTTGGCAGCGAATTGCGGAAGGCGTCGCGGAACTTGCGAGCGACGACGCGGTGCGCGTGATCATCATGCGCGGCGCGACGCCCGAGGCGTTTATTGCCGGCGCGGACATCTCGGAGTTTCCCGCGATGCGCGCGGACGCCGGCCAGGCGCGCGCCTATCGCGATGCGCCGAACAATGCGATCGCCGCGATGGTCGAATGCCGCAAGCCGATCGTCGCGATGATTTCTGGCGTTTGTATCGGCGGCGGCGTGCAGGTTGCGCTCGCCTGCGATATCCGGATTGCCGCGCGCGGCACCCGCATGGGAGTCCCGGCGGCGCGCCTCGGACTGGCGTATCCGCTCGACGGCGTCGTGATGCTGACGCAGACAGTCGGTCCCGCCAACGCGCGCGATATCCTGCTGTCGGCGCGGCTGTTCGACGCTGAAGAGGCGTTGCACATGGGCCTTATCAACCGCCTGGTCGATGGGAATTCGCTCGAGGAAAATGTCCGCGACTACGCGCTCAAGATGGCGACCAACGCGCCACTCACGATGGCGGCGGCCAAGGTCGCGATTCGCGAGAGCCTGAAGGATCGCGAAGAGCGCGATTCGAAGATCGTCTCGACGATGGTCGCGCGATGCTTCGACAGCGACGATTATCGCGAAGGCGTGCGCGCGTTCCTGGAGAAGCGGCGCCCCACTTTTGCCGGTCGCTAAGCCGGTACCATCGCGCCTCAGACCAGCGGATGATTGCGACTGCATGCAGCGCTGAAGCTGCGTCGTGGTCGCGACGAAACCGTGTGTGGACGGCGATGCTGCGCTGGCATCGCGATTGCACTCCACTTCGGACGCGATCAACGCGGCGAGATGTCGGCGATCGAACGATGAAAAAATACTGACAAGGAAGTGAGCCGATGGCCGCTGAAATCAACTTCAATCCGTGGGATCCGTCGTTTCGCGCCTTTCCATATCCGTTCTACAAGCAACTGATCGCGGGGCCGCCGCGATTAATCGATCTGTTCGGCCCGACGGCGCTGATCGCGCGCTTCGCCGACGTAACCGCGGTGTTGAAAGATCAACAGCGATTTTCCAGCACTCAATTGCGCTCGCCCGACATGGTCGCCGAAGGTCCGTTCGCCGGCGCGACCACGATGCTGTTTGCCGATCCGCCGGTGCATACGCGGCTTCGCCGCCTGGTGTCGCGCGACTTCACCCCGCGGCGGATTCGCGAGATGGAACCGCGCATCCGCGAGATCGCGGCCAAGCTGCTCGATGACGTCGAGCGCAAGGGCGAACTCGAGGTGATGGCCGACGTCGCGAATGCGCTGCCGGTGATGGTGATCGCGGAGATGCTCGGAATCCCCAGCGAGTTGTATTCGCAGTTCAAGCACTGGTCGGACGCGGTGATCTCAGGTGGCGCGGTGTTGCCCGGAATGCCGCTGCCGGAAGACGTCAAGCAGGCGACCAACGAATTGCGCAGCTACCTCGCCGAGCAAATCGTGCTGCGGCGGAGCGCGCCGGGCGCCGATCTGATCAGCGCGCTGGTTGCGGCGCACGATGACGGGGAATCGTTGGCGGCGGACGAGTTGCTCGCGTTCGCGGTGTTGCTGCTGCTCGCCGGCAACGAAACAACGACCAATCTGATCGGCAACGGGATGCTCGCGCTCGGGCGCAATCCCGCGCAGATGGATCTTTTGCGGCGAAGCCCCGAGCTGATGCCGCGCGCGATCGAGGAAATCCTGCGCTTCGACGGGCCGGTGCAATCGACTACGCGTCGCGCGCTGGTGGACGCCGACGTCGGCGGCACCATGATTGCCGCCGGCACGGGATGCTTCGTCATCCTCGCGGCGGCGAATCACGATCCGGCGCAATTCGACGATCCCGATCGTTTCGATATCACGCGCGAGCCCAAGGACCACGTCGCGTTCGGCGACGGTATCCACTTCTGTATCGGCGCGCCGCTCGCGCGGCTCGAAGGTGCGATCGCGATCGGCGCGATGCTCGATCGATTTCCGCGGCTCAGGCTGAAGAATCCCGACGCGCCGCTCGCTTACAAGGGTTCGTATTTTCTGCGCGGACTCGCGGGTCTGCCGATGTCTATAGATTGATCTAGCGACTGAACTCGCGGTGGAGAATTCGCATGGCTGAAGCCTCGCAAATTTATTTCAATCCGTGGGATCCCGAGTTTCGCGCGAATCCTTATCCGCACTACGCGGCGCTCCACGGCGGGCCTCCATCGAAACTGGTGTTCGGTCCCGTGACTCTCGCGTTGATTGGGCGCTATGCCGACGCGACCGCGGTGCTGCGCGATCACGAACGGTTTTCGAGCGTCGGGCCGCCCCCCCCGCCGGAGGCGTACCAGGGCCGCTTCCTTGGCGCGAGAAACATGCTCGGTTCCGATCCGCCGCGTCATTCGCGCCTGCGGCGTCTCGTGTCGCGCGATTTCACGCCGCGGCGAATCCGCGAGCTCGAGCCGCATATTCGGCAGATTGCGTCCGATCTGCTCGATCAGGCCGAGGCCCGCGGCGAGTTCGACCTGATGGCCGATTTCGCCAACGTGCTGCCAGTCAAGGTGATCGCGCACATGCTGGGCGTGCCACCCGAGCTGAACGCAACTTTCAAGAAATGGTCGGACATTTTGATCGAAGGCGGCAACAACGTGCCGGGACAGCCGCCGCCTCCGCAGGTGATCGCGGCGGTCGATGAAATCGGCGAATACTTCACCACGGAGATCGAGCGTCGCCGCAAAACTCCGGGTGCCGATCTCGTAAGCGCGCTGATCGCCGCTCATGACGAAGGCGAGGTGCTGTCGTCGGCGGATCTGCTGAGCTTCGTGACGCTGCTGCTCGTCGCGGGCAACGAGACTACGACCAACCTGATCGGCAACGGGATGCTCGCGCTCGGGCGCAATCCGGAGCAGTTCGCGAAGCTGAAGCGCGCGCCTGAGCTATTGCCCAGCGCGATCGAGGAGATGCTGCGTTACGACGGGCCGGTGCAATCCACCGCGCGTTTTCCAAAGGCTGCGGTTGAAGTTGGCGGCACGGAAATTCCCGCGGGCGCAATCACGCTGGTGGTAATCGCCGCGGCGAATCGGGATCCGGCGCAGTTCAAGGATCCGGAGCGCTTCGATATCGCGCGCCATCCGAACGATCACCTGGCGTTCGGCGAAGGAATTCACTTCTGCATCGGCGCGCCGCTCGCAAGGATGGAAGCGGCGGTGGCGTTCGAATCGATGCTCGCGCGGTTTCCGCGCCTCGATTTGAAAGATCCCGCGTTCAAGCCGGCCTACAAAGGCTCTTACTTTCTGCGCGGGCTTGGCTCGCTGCCGATGGCGATAAATTAAGGCGAAACCATTTGGCGGCGAGAACATCCAAGGGATTGGGGAAGCAGTAGTGATCGAGCCGGCCTCCGCGATTCGGACTGAACCTGAGATAGCTGCGCCGGACGCGCCTGCGCGCCACAGCGTGCATCTCGGGCTGTTCGGCCGCACGCCGCCATTCACCTCGCGGCAGCGGCGCGTGTTTACGATCGCGACCACCGCCGGATTTTTCGATCAATACGATCGCGCGCTGCTCAGTATCGCGCTCAAGCAGATTCAAGCGGGACTCAAGATCGCGGAATCGCAGATCGGCACGATGCTCGCGGTCATCCGCATCGGCTACATCCTGTCGCTGCTGCTGACGCCGCTCGCCGATGTTTTCGGACGCCGCCGCCTACTGCTCTATACGGTCGTCGGCTACACGATATTCACCGGACTCAGCGCGATCGCGCCCGGCGAGAAGACCTTCGTCCTGTACCAAATCCTGGCGCGCGCGTTCGCCGGCGCCGAAGCGGCAGTCGCGCTCGTGATTCTGGCCGAGGAAGTGGACGCGGCGCATCGCGGATGGGCGATCGGATTGCTCGGCGGCATCTCGTCGGCGGGCTATGGGCTCGCGGCGATCGTGTTCGCATTCATCAACGTGATGCCCTACGGATGGCGCGGCTTGTATGCGATCGCGTTGGTGCCGCTGGCGCTGCTGATTCCGCTGCGGCGCGTATTGCCGGAGAGTGCGCGCTTCGAGAAGGAACAAAGCGAAGGCACCGGCTCGGTCAAAGTTTGGGAGCCGCTGGTGCAGCTATACAGCGCGTATCCGAAGCGCCTCCTGATGATGCTCTCGGTGATGTTCCTCGCCTCGATGGGCGGCAACGCGGCGGGATTTCTGTTTCCGAAATTCCTGCAGGAAGCGCACGGATGGACGCCGGGGAACGTCTCGTCGCTGTTCTTATTCGGCGGCGCGCTAAGCGTGATGGGATCGATTGTTGCGGGGCGACTCAGCGATCGTTTGGGACGCCGCGTGATGGGCACCACGTTCCTGTTCGTCGCGCCGCTGCTGACGATCTGGATGTACACGGCGCCGGGATTCACGATCGTGCCGGTGTGGATTCTGGAGGTATTTTTCGATATCGCGGCGGGCACGATCATGAGTGCATACAGCGCCGAGATGTTCCCCACTTCGTATCGCTCGACGGCTGGCAGCGCACTCGCGGTCGCGGGCACGACTGGCGGTGCGATCGGACTGTTCCTCGAAGGCGTGCTCTTCAACTTCACCGGCTCGCACGCGCGATCGGTCTGTTACTTGACGGTCTTCTGGCTGATCGCGCCGGCGATCATGTGGTTTTTTCCTGAGACCTCGGGCCGCGAACTCGAAGAGATCTCACCTGAAACCGGTCATCACGCAGCGCTGTGAATGCGCGGTCTGAGCGCAGGCTCGTCCTATACCTCGCCCGCTTGGTTGCGGGAGAGGTCGCCGAAACCGAACGTAGTGAGGGATCGGCGGGCGAGGGTGCAGGATCGCAAGCATGGAGATCCCTCGACTCCGGCAGCGTCCGCTCGGGATGATGGAAAAGAATGACAGATAAAAGATCCGGGATTCTTCGCCTGCGCAGCCTTCGGCTCAGAATGACAAAGGTGAGCGGTGAATCTTTGCCGGGAGTACTCTTCGCCTGCTACCACCTACTCGCCCGACAGGTTAATCTGCTCGCTATCTTGATGATGACTAGTCTGGCCGGCACTTGAACCCTCGCTCGCGCACCAGACCAGGCTCGCTGACGTTGGTGCTCGCGATCGTCGCGATTCTCGGATGCGCCCGCGGGCCGTGCGTCGCGATCATCGCGCCGGACGGCAGGACTCGCGCGACGGTTCGAGTCGAGGTGGCGGACACCAATTCGAAGCGCGAGATCGGCCTGATGTATCGCAAGAGCATGGACGCCGACGCGGGCATGATCTTCATCTTCAAGTCGCCGAGCAATCTGAGATTCTGGATGCATAACACCGAGCTTCCGCTCGACATGATATTTGCGGATGCGAGCTTGCGCGTCGTCGGAATCGTCGCGAATGCGCAGCCGTTCTCCGAGACGCTGCTCGGCGTCGAGAGCGATTCGCAGTACGTGCTGGAAGTGAATGCCGGATTCTGCGCCCGCCACGGAATCAAAGCCGGCGACCGTCTGGATTTCTTGGGATTCGCGAATCGCGCGATCGACTAGCGTCGGCGCATGGCGCCCGAAATACGCAGAGCACCTTGCGCGGCAGCATAGTGGGCCCGGCCGGGATTGCGACTCTCCGCAGCGGACGCTTTAATGCGCGCGTAACATACGATATCTATCTTGCCGGTGGCGCGGGGACCGGATTGTCCGTGCCACTTTGCTTGTTGACCTGATTACCCTGGTAGCGCGGTCTGGATAAATGGGCCTCAAAGAAAATATCGAGCGACTCGAACAACTGAAGCGGGAAGCGGAAGCCGGCGGCGGCCCCGATCGGCTGAAGAAACAGCGCAGTGGCGGCCGCATGACGGCGCGCGAGCGCGTCGAATCCCTGCTCGACCCCGGCTCGTTCGTCGAACTCGACAAGTTCAAGACGCATCGCATCACCGACTTCGACATGGCCGCCAAGAAAATCCCGGGCGACGGCGTGATTACCGGCTACGGCACGATCGGCGGGCGCCAGGTATGCATCTTCTCGCACGATTTCACGGTATTCGGCGGCAGCCTGTCGGGCGCGTTCGCGGAAAAAGTCTGCAAGGTGATGGACCTCGCGACCAAAACCGGATGCCCCGTGATCGGACTCAACGACGGCAGCGGCGCGCGCATTCAGGAGGGCGTGGTATCGCTCGCAGGATACGCCGACATTTTTTTGCGCAACGTGTTGTCGTCGGGAGTGGTGCCGCAAATCTCGGCGATCATGGGGCCGTGCGCCGGCGGCGCCGTGTATTCGCCCGCGATGACCGATTTTATCGTGATGGTGCGCGACACCTCTTATATGTTCATCACAGGCCCCGACGTGATTCGCGCGACGACGCACGAAGAAGTCTCGATGCAGGAACTGGGTGGCGCGGATACTCATTCTCAGCGCTCGGGCGTGTGTCATCTCGAGGCCGACGACGATCAGGACGCGTTGCTGATGATTCGCGAACTGCTGTCGTTCATGCCGTCGAACAATATCGACGATCCGCCGTTTGTGCCGACCGTCGACGATCCGAATCGCAGCGACGTGGAACTCGACACCGCGGTGCCGGAGAATCCGAACAAGCCGTACGACATGGCCGATATTATCCGGCGCGTGGTGGACGACGGCCACTTCATGGAAATCCAGAAGGACTACGCGCACAACATGCTGATCGGGTTCGCGCGCCTCGGCGGCTACTCGGTCGGCGTGGTGGCGAATCAGCCGGCGTTTCTCGCGGGATGCCTCGATATCGACGCGTCGGTGAAGGCCGCGCGCTTCGTGCGCTTCTGCGATGCGTTCAACATCCCGCTCGTCACGTTCGTCGATGTGCCGGGATTTCTGCCGGGGACCGCGCAGGAGTTCAGCGGGATCATCCGCCACGGCGCCAAGCTGCTGTATGCGTTCTGCGAGGCGACGGTGCCGAAGGTCACGGTGATCACGCGCAAGGCTTACGGCGGCGCGTACGACGTGATGTCGTCGAAGCACATTCGCGGCGATTTCAACTTCGCGTATCCGAGCGCGGAAATCGCCGTGATGGGTCCGGAGCAGGCGATCAACATCGTGTTCCGCAACGAGTTGGCGAATGCGAAGGACGCGGCCGTCGAGCGGACGCGGCTGGCCGATGATTATCGGAAAACATTTGCGAATCCATTCAAGGCGGCCGAACTTGGCTACGTTGACGAAGTGATCATGCCGCGCGAGACGCGGTCGAAGGTTATCTCGGCGCTGAAAGCGCTCGAGAACAAGCGCGACAAGAATCCGCCGCGCAAGCACGGCAACATCCCTCTGTAATTGAATGAGGATCGTGAGCCGGCGCTGATAGTACACACGGGGGGCTGAAAAAAAGCTGATGTTCAAACGGATCCTGATAGCCAATCGCGGCGAGATTGCAGTGCGGATCATCCGCGCGTGCCGCGAGATGGGAATCGAATCGGTGGCGGTTTATTCGGAAGCCGACCGGGCCGCATTGCATGTGCGCGAAGCCGACCGCGCGTATCCGATTGGTCCGTCGCCGGCGGCCGAGAGCTATCTCAACACCGCGAAAATTCTTGAAGCCGCGGAGCGGACCGGCGCCGACGCGGTGCATCCGGGTTACGGCTTTTTCTCGGAACGTGCGGCGTTCGCGCGCGCGGTGCAGGAGGCGGGTCTCACGTGGATCGGCCCGCCGCCCGAAGCAATCGAGCGGATGGGGGACAAGGTCGAAGCGCGCAAAATCATGTCGGCGGCCGCGGTGCCGGTGGTGCCCGGCTCGCCCGGCACGCTCGAGACCGAAGAAGAAGTGATCGCGATCGCGCGCGCGATCGGTTTTCCGATCATGGTTAAGGCCGCGGCGGGCGGCGGCGGCAAGGGACTTCGCTTCGTCGAGGATGAGAAGAATCTTGCGTCGATCGTGCGCACCGTCGCGAGCGAGGCGAAGTCGTCATTCGGCGACGGCCGTTTCTACGTCGAGAAATTTCTGAAGCAGCCGCGCCACATCGAAGTGCAGGTGCTCGCCGATCAATACGGCAATATCGTTCACGTCTTCGAGCGCGAATGCTCGATTCAGCGGCGGCATCAGAAGGTGGTCGAGGAATCGCCGTCGCCGTTCATCACCGATGGGATGCGGCGCGCGATGGGCGAAGTCGCGGTGCGAGCTGCGCGAGCCGCCGAATACGTCAGCGCCGGCACGGTCGAGTTTTTGGTCGATGCGGATCGCAACTTTTATTTTCTCGAGATGAACACGCGCATCCAGGTCGAGCATCCGGTGACGGAGATGGTGACCGGCGTGGACCTGGTGCGGACGCAAATCGAGATCGCGGCGGGCGCAAAGCTGCCGTTCAAGCAGGACGATCTGTCGCAGCGCGGATGGGCGATCGAGTGCCGCATCTATGCGGAGGATCCGGCGGCGGGATTCATGCCGTCGCCGGGCAAGATCGAGACGGTGCGATTTCCGGAAGGTCCCGGCGTCCGCAACGACGCGGGCGTGTACGCGGGCGCGGAAGTGTCGGTGTTTTACGATCCGATGATCTCGAAGCTCACGGTCTGGGGCGCCGATCGCGCGCAGGCGATCGATCGGATGCGGCGCGCGCTCGGCGAGTTCGTGATTTCAGGCGAGTTGCGCACCAACCTGGATTTTCATCGCTGGATCATCACTCATCCGCGGTTCCTGGCGGGCAACTTCGACACTAATTTTATCGATGCCGAGTATCGTCCGCACGACGGCGCTCAAAGCGGGCCGGCGAACGACGAGTTGGCCGCGATTCTGACTGCTGCGATCGCCTCGAATCGACAGGTGCTACATGCCAACGGCGCGGCTCCTCAGGCGGCCGCATCGCCAGCGCCCGCAGCCAGGTCGTCCGCGTGGCGCGCGGTTGGCCGGCTCGACATGTTGCGGAGGTAGCCAGATGCGTTACGTCGCAACTATCGAGAGCATCGAGCACGAAATCGAGTTCGAGGAAGTCGGCGGCGGCATCTACGCGATCCAACTCGGCGAAAATCGCTACGAGGCGGACGTCCGCAAGGTGGGGCCAGCTTCGTTTTCGATTATGATCAATAATCGATCGTTCGACTTCGAAGTCGTGCGCGACGGCGAGGAGACGCTGGTCGCGTCGCGCAGCGGATCGACGCGATTGACGCTGATCGATCCGAGCCGGCGGACCGCGCGCGCCGGCGGGAAGCGGCGCGAAGTAACCGGGCGCGCGGAAATCAAGGCGGCGATGCCGGGGCGCGTCATAAACGTGTTGGTGGCGAAGGGCGACGAGGTCAAACGCGACCAGGGAATTATCGTGGTCGAAGCGATGAAGATGGAAAACGAAGTGAAATCGCCCAAGGCCGGCAAGGTGATCGAGGTGCGGGTGACGGCGGGCCAGACGGTGGAGAAAGGCGAACTGCTGATGGTAATCGAGTAGCCGAGGCCAACGCCATGTCCGAAGACGATCGTAAACTTTCGCGCAAGCTTTCGTCCGCCCGCAAAAACTGGGAGGAGCGCAAACTGGGTCCGAGCCTCAAGCGCGGCAAGGAGCGCAAGCCGAATTTCGTCACCAGTTCCGGAATCGAGATCAAGCGCGCGTACGATCCTGACGATCTGAACGGCTTCGATTTCGTGAACGACCTCGGCTTTCCCGGCGAGTATCCGTTCACGCGCGGAGTGCAGCCCACGATGTACCGCGGGCGACTCTGGACGATGCGCCAGTACGCAGGTTTCGGCACCGCGGAAGAATCGAATCGCCGCTATCGCTACCTGTTCGAGCAGGGGCAGACGGGACTCTCGGTGGCGTTCGATTTGCCGACGCAGATGGGCCGCGATTCCGACCATCCACTCGCAAGCGGGGAAGTCGGGCGCGTTGGCGTTTCGATTTGCTCGCTCGCGGACATGGAGACAATGCTCTCCGAGTTGCCGCTCGACAAAATTTCCACCTCGATGACGATCAACTCGACGGCGTCGATCCTGCTGGCGCTCTATCTGGTCGCGGCCGAACGGCGCGGCGTGAGTTGGGACAAAGTCAACGGCACGATCCAGAACGACGTGCTCAAGGAATACGTGGCGCGCGGGACATACATCTATCCACCGCGCGGCTCGATGCGGATCATCACCGACATTTTCAGCTTCGCGTCGAAGGAAGTTCCGAATTGGAACACGATTTCGATCTCGGGCTACCACATCCGCGAAGCTGGCTCGACCGCAGCGCAGGAACTGGCGTTCACGCTCGCCGACGGAATCGCTTACGTGGATGCCGCGATCAAGGCCGGGCTCGAAGTCGATGCGTTCGCGAGCCGGCTCTCGTTCTTCTTCAACGTGCACAATAACTTCTTCGAAGAAATCGCGAAGTTCCGCGCGGCGCGGCGGCTGTGGGCAAAAATCATGAAGGAGCGGTTTGGCGCGAAGGACGAGCGCTCGATGATGATGCGTTTCCACGCGCAAACTGCGGGCTCGACGCTGACGGCGCAGCAGGTGGACAACAACGTGGTCCGCGTCACGTTGCAAGCGATGGCGGCGGTGCTCGGCGGCGCGCAATCGCTGCATACGAACTCGAAGGACGAAGCGCTGGCGCTGCCGACCGAGAATTCGGTCCTGCTCGCGCTCAGGACTCAGCAGGTGATCGCGCACGAGTCCGACGTCGGCAACACCGTCGATCCGCTGGGCGGTTCGTACTACGTAGAGCGGCTGACGACGGAACTCGAACAGAAGGCGACGGAGTACATCTCGCGCATCGACGATCTTGGCGGCGCGGTGGCGGCAATCGAGCGCGGATACATGCAGCGCGAAATTCAGAACGCGGCGTTTATTTATCAGCGCGAGATTGAAACGAAGGATCGAATTATCGTAGGGGTCAACCAGTTTACCGGAGGTGGCGAACCGCCGGGCGACATTTTGCGGGTGAAGCCGGAAGTCGAAGAGCAGCAGCGGCGAAATGTCGCCAGGGTGCGGGCCGAGCGTGATCAACAGGCAGCGAAGGCGGCGCTCGCGCGGGTCGAGGCAGTGGCGAACAATGGCGAGAACCTGATGCCATCGATTATCGACGCGGTCCGCGCGTGGTGTACGCTCGGCGAGATCTCGGACGCGATGCGCCGCGTGTTCGGCGAATATAAGCCGGTCATCACCGTCTAGATCGGAGTGATCGATTCGGACCAAGGGGGGCGCGCGGGACTTTCCGGCGCGAACGAAGATTCAGAAATCCACCAGTTTCCGCGGCACGCCCGCGCAATCAGCGGAGAATCCATAGATGGGACCAGTTCCCAAGGGCGCTTTCTTGACCAAGGGCGCGGGCAGGCATCGCGAGAAACTCACTTCCTTCGAACTAGCGCTGCGCGCTGCAGGTATCGCGGAGTTCAACCTGGTGCGCGTCAAATCGATCTTCCCGCCCAATTGCAAGCTGCTGAGCCAGCAGGAAGGGATGAAATACCTGGCGCCGGGGCAGATCGTTTTTGCAGTGATGAGCGACAACGCCACCAACGAACCGCATCGATTGATCGCGTCGTCGGTCGGTGTCGCGATTCCCGCCAATCCGTCGCAGTACGGCTACCTCTCGGAGCATCACAGCTTCGGCGAGACCGATCAGAAGGCGGGCGACTACGCCGAAGACCTCGCGGCGTCGATGCTCGCGACGATCCTCGGCGTCGATTTCGATCCGAATCTCAGCTACGACGAGCGCAAGGATATCTGGCGCGTGTCGGACAAGATCGTCACAACGCGCAACGTCACGCAGTCAGCGATCGGCGATCGCGACGGGCTGTGGTCAACGGTGGTCGCGGCGGCGGTGTTCGTCGATATGCCCAATGGGCGGTAGTCTGGCCGAGATTCGCGTTTGAACGGCCTGCGCCGCGCAGGTACGATCGCGCTTATGGCAACTGAAATTCTCTACTGCGCAGTCTGAGGCTACAAGCCGCGCGCGGCCAGTCTGGCCGCATCATTGAAAAGCAAGTTCGGCGAGGATGTGCAAATCACGCCGGGGAAATCGGGCCAATTCGACGTGATTGCCGACGGCCGCCTGATTTTCTCGAAGTCGCAATCGGGCCGGTTCCCGGTCGAAGATGAAGTCGAGGAAATCTTCGGCGCGATCAAGGACGGCAAGCAACCGCCCGCGAAATAGAGCTGGCGCTCAACGCGCATCCGCTATGGATGCATATCGAGGAAATCCTTGAAGCCGCTCTTGTCGTGCGGACCGAAGATCGCCATCTCGAGGATGCCCATCCCTTCGCGCGTGCCGAGCTTCGCCTTGCACACCGCCTGGATGTGCTGATGAATCAGGTCGCGCTCATCGACGTCGGCGGTCTTGAACGATTCGTAGGTTGATTCGTCGGGACCGACGTACATCGCGTGCCCCCACTTCGGATGAAAATATCCGATGCCCTGCATGTAGAAGTTGTATAGCTGCTTGAGTTCGATGCGGCTTTCGCCGGCCTTGGGCGTTCGCAAAATGATCTCGGCGCTCTTCGCGTGGCGCGTATTCGGCGCATAGTTGACGTTGAAATCGACCGCGGTCGCGAGATCGAGCTCGGCGCCGGGCTCCGCGCGCGTGATCGCGCCGAATTCGTGCCATCGCGAGCCGTCGGCATAATCATTGACGTCGAAGTGCGTGCAGAGATCTTCGAAATTGGTTGGCGACCACAGCCAATAGAATTGCGCCAGCGGATTGCCCGGCACGCCGGCCGGATCTGCCGGGCCGATGCCGCGCACGCCCCACGAGCGATCGCGCGATCCCCACACTCGCGACGGGCGTGCATCGTATTTTTTGCCGCCGACGCTGAGGCTGCCCGAATAGCCGCCGTGCTGCGTGAAGCGCGTCAGATCCATCGTGATTCTCGGGCCGGTGCGCCGCGTGAAGCGCGGTTCCTCGATCGCGTTGGCGCGCGCCTCGAAGATGAGATCCGCCTTGATGGGATCCTTATCGACGCGGATGCGCATCGTGCGCATCGGCTTGACAATTTCGATCGAGATCGGCCCGACGCGCGTGTCGAGCCGATCATCGCCGAGCACCCGCGACGCGCGCACGCAATGCTGCACGCCGCCGGCAATCACGCTGAACGCGCAATCGATTATCCCGACATTGGGGTAGATGCCCATCGCGGCGGCGAAGTACGGCTCGCCCTCGCGGAAATATCCGTTGAAGAAAAAGCGGTCGTAAAAATTCCGGTCGCTGGTAAAAACCTGCTGCACCGGCTCGGGCGTCTGATGGATCGGATAGTCGTCGCCGCTGGTGATCATCACAAACTCTCCTTGCGCGCTGGTTCGGAGGCTAAATCAGAACGGCGCGCGCGGGCAAGCGCGGACCGCGATTAACGATCGCAAATGAGACTTCAGTGGCGCGTCACACGGCGAAAATTTCACTGAGGCGCGCCGGATCGATTCGCAGGCCGACGTAGAACGGGCCGAACTTCGCGTACGACGCGCTCGCCTCGTCGAAGCGCATCTCGTAAACGAGCTTTTTGAAGACGATCGGATCGTCGGCAAACAGATCCACGCCCCATTCCCAGTCGTCGAAGCCGATCGATCCGGAAATTATCTGCGTGACCTCGCCGGCGAAGCGCCGCCCGACCATCCCGTGCTCGTGCATCAGATGCTGGCGCTTCGCGATCGGCAGGCGGTACCAATTATCGGCGCCGTCGCGCTTCTTGTCCATCGGGTAGAAGCAGAGATACGGGCGATTCGGGATGCGCGGAAAGAGGCGCGGCGAAATTTTTTCACGCTGGCGGACGAGCTCCGCGTCGATCTCGGCTTTCCATTCGGGCGATCGCGGGCCGATGCCTTTCTCGATTAGCTTTTGATAGAGCGCAACGGTCGCTTCGTAAAGACCGATCTCGATGACTGACAGATAGGAAGTGGCCGGCTCGAGATAGTCGCTCAGCGCAAGCCGGGCGACGGCGAGTTCCGCATCCTTGAGCTGGTCGAAGCCGCGGCGGAAGTGGACGAGCATCAGATCGCCCTTGTGCCCCAGCGCGGAGAAGAGCGCCGTCTCGCCGTCCTCGCGGCGCGACATCTCGTCGAATAATTTCGCCGCGTCGTTGAGCAAGGCTTCGCGGGCCGCATCGTCGAGCGCGCGCCACGCCGATCGCCGCACGCGAAACAATTGATGCAGGATGCTGTAGCCTTCCAGCGTGAGTGGCGCGGCGGGAAAATCAGCCGGTATCGTTTGCTCGCCTGTGCGGCGGTCGCTGCTCATGTGAGTAATCTAAATCTTTCGACAGCCGTTGTCGCGAGGTGCGAGCATCACGTGATCGCTACACACCACGTCGATTGCTGGCGCACGCGCCGACCAGATTTTCCGCGACCTTCGGATTGGACGCCCAATGCGCGTGAACGTACGACGCCAGCACGTGGCGACGGCGATAGCCTTCGGCGAAAGCATTTGCGCCCCATCGCGGTTTGACATCGTAAATGCATTCGATCTCGTTTTCGCCTTCGTCGCGCCGCAAAGTCGAGTAGCGAAATTGATGACCGCGAAACGACGTACCCGCCGGCCCGAGGATAGATTCGCGCCGCGTCGTGATTTCTGCGTAGCCGAGCGCCTGCAAACGATCGGACATCACCGCGACGCCGGGAATGAGCGCCGCCATCGGCCACGTCGTTCCGTCCAGCGTGCGGATGCTTTCCGACAGGTACATCAGGCCGCCGCATTCGGCGTAAATCACTCCACCGCGCGCGGCGAACTTGCGAATCGCGTCGAGCATTTGAGCATTCGAGGAAAGCTCACGCGCGAGCGCCTCGGGATATCCGCCGCCGAAGTAGAGGCCGTCGACGTCGGGCAGCGTGCGATCGCGGCTAGGCGAGAAATTCACCAGTTCGGCGCCCAGCGCGCGCAGCCGATTCAGGTTGTCCTCGTAGTAGAAATGGAACGCGTCGTCGAAGGCGATGCCGATGCGGCATTTTGCCTGCGTCGGCGATTGCGATGCGCGTTGCGCAACGTCGTCGAGCGGTGGCGCGGAACGCGCGATCGCCAAAATCGCGTCGAGATCGAGCCATTCGGCGGCAAGCCGGCCCCATCCGTCGAGCCGCGATTGCGGCACCGCGGCTTCGTCGGCCATCAGCAATCCCAGATGACGTTCGGGAAACGCGAGATCGCTTTGCTCGGGAAATCCGCCGACTATTGGAACTTCGGGCTCCGCCGCGCGGAGCAAATCGAGATGCCCGCGCGAGCCGACGCGATTGCAAATCAGTCCGGCAAGGCGGACCGCCGGATCGAAGCGCGCGAAGCCGGCCGCGATCGCTGAAATAGTGCGGGCGATGCCGGATGCGTCGTGCACCAGCAGCACCGGCGCGTCGAGCCATTTTGCGATCTCCGCGGTCGAACCTTCGTCGCTGGTCGGCGTCGCGGAATCGAACAGACCCATCATCCCTTCGATCACGGCGACATCGGCGCCGCGCGAGGCGTGCGCGAACGTCGCGACGACGCCGTCGCGATGCATCATCCAGCCGTCGAGGTTGTGCGAGCGAATGCCCGCCGCGCGTTGGTGATACGTGGGATCGAGATAGTCGGGACCGCATTTGAATGGCGCGACTTTGAGCCCGCGCGCCCTGAGCGCGCCCATCAACGCGACGGTCGCGGTCGTCTTGCCCACGCCACTGCCGGTGGCGGCAACGACGATTCGCGGAATGTCGAGCGCATTCGCCATCGCGCCCGATTCTACTACATCGCGCGCCGCCGCGCCGCCGCAGCAAACCGGAGACGCCTAACCCAGCAGCAGCGGCAGGACTTCATTCACCAGGCGATCGTATTGGCCGCGCTGATCCCACGACGTGATGCGCAGCGTGATCGACTTGGCGCCGTCGCGGATGAGCGCGCGCAAGTGATCGGCGCATTGCGCCGGCGTGCCGGCGGCGGTCCACGCCTCGACCATTTGCGGAGCGAAAACCGGCCCGTAGTAGAGATCGAGAAAGCGTTTCGATTCGTCGAGCGCAGCGTTGCGATCGGGATTTATATTGATGTTGTGATACGCGATATTCGGAAACGTCGCCGGGTCCTTGCCTTCATCCTTCAGATAATCGGACAGCTTCGACCACAGCGCGCCGAGCATCCCGGGAAAAATCTGCACCGTCATCCAGCCGTCGGCGATTCTAGCGACGCGCCGCAGCGGAATCTCAGATTGATTCGGCGGCGGATTCGCCGCGATCCAGATCGGACACGGCTGCTGAATCGGGCGCGGAGTAATCGTGACGCCTTCGAACGAGCGATACTTGCCGGCGAAGCTCACGTTGTCCTCGTTCCAGAGGCGGCGGCAGATCGCGATGTTCTCCGCCATCCGATTTCCACGCTGGCCGTCCTTGATCCCAAAGACGCCCCCCTCTTTCGCGCTCACTCCGCCCGCGACAATTCCGGTGCATGCGGCTAGCTGCATTCGGCCGCTGGAAATGAGATCGAGCGTGGCCCACTGGTACGCGAAAACGATCGGATCGCGAATCGGAAAGCTCGCCATGCATCCGACGCCGAGTCTGAGGCGCTCGGTCGCGCTGGAAAGTGCGCCCAGCAGCGCGATCGATTCGGGGCGCGGCTTGGCCATCACGGAGTCGCCGACCCAGATTGAATCGAACAGCGGATTTTTGTCGGCGTCGCGCGCGAGCGCGAGCATCTGCGGCCACGTCGCGATGTCGAAAAAGACGCCGCGCTGCGGAATCGTGAAACCGAAACTTACTTTTCCGGTCGGCATCGTGATGCCTCCGTTGATTTATTCCATTCGGATGCGCGCGCCTTGCAGCAGCGCCGGATCGAGCGAGGCCTTGCTACCGTTCGCGCTCGCCAGCACCACTTCATACACGGATTGACCGCGCTCGCGAATCCATCGCGCGAGCGGACCATCTTCCGTTTTGGACGCAAGCAGTTGCACTGCGTTCGATCCAATCTTGAAGCTGACGCCAGCGGCTTCGAGCTCGGGGCGATGCACCGGCAAGCCCGGTCGCCCGAGCACGCGCGCGTAGTAGCGACTGGTGTCCCCCGGATCTTCGACCGCGATCGCAAGAGTGCGAATGCCCGTGGCCCCGTTCGGATGCGAGCGATCGCGCGGAACGCGTTCGTCGCGCGGCGTGTCATCCTTGATAAGAAAAGGAACGCGCCCGTTGAAGGGCGGCTGCGGGATCGAAAGCACCCAACTGACACGGTAGCCGTCAGGCCGCTCGCGCGACATCGCAGACCGATCGCCCATCGCTGCGCCGGCGCGCCGCAATGCTTCGACATCGGCGCCAAGGTCGTCGGTCTGCATGCAGAAATCGATAATGCCGCCGCCCTTCTCGAGCGCGACTTGCCACGGATGCCCCGGCACCGGATTCAGGAATGCGATCAGCTCGATATAGGCGCCGTCGGCGAATACGATCAGCGCGTTGTGCGTGCCGATGTTATGCTTGCCGCCGCGCACGACGGTGAAGCCGGCCGCCGTGAAGCTCGCGATCGCGGATTCGAGTTCGCTCACGACGACGACAAAATGATCGATGCCCTGGAACATGGTGACCTCGGCGCGCAACTTGGGCGATGCGCACCTGTCCAATTACTAAACATCCGCGAGCGCCATCAAGTGAGGCGATCTCGACGCAGTGAGTGATTGCTAACGGATCGAGGTCTAACCGAGCACGCCGGCTGTCGCCAACTCGGTGATCTTCGCCTCGTCATATTTCAGGATTTCTTCGAGCACATACTGATTGTGCTGGCCGAGCGTCGGCGCGGCGCGGCGCACTTCGGCCGGCGTGCGCGAAAGTTTCGCGCGCGGACCCTCGACCGTGAATTTGCCGAGCGTCGGATGATCGAGATCGACGAAATGTCCGCGATGAAGCAACTGCGGATCGCGATAGGTCTCGGCGCTGTTCTGCACCTGGTGCGCGGGCACGCCGCGCGCCTGAAGGATCGTTTCCGCTTCGACCGGATCGCGCGATTTGCTCCACGCCGCGATCGCCGAATCGAGCGCCGCGCGATGCTCGCGTCTTTGCGCAGCGGAACTGTAGCGCGCGTCGCGAGCGAGATCCTCGCGACCTATCGCCGAGCACAGGCGGCGCCAATCGTCGTCGTGGCGGCACGCGATCGCGACCCATCGATCCTCGCCCGCCGCGGGATACACGCCATGCGGCGCGAACTCATAGTCGGCGTTGCCGACGCGTCCGGCAACCCGCCCGTTGGCGGTGTAGTCGAGAATCGCGGGCGCCAGGAAATGAATCGCGCATTCGGCTTGTGACTGATCGATATACTGGCCCTCGCCGGTGCGACGATGGTGATCGAGCGCAGCGATCAGCGCCATCGCGGTGAAGCGCGGCGCAACGTAATCGGTGTACGCGCCGAACGGCCCGGCTGGCGGTTGATCGGGCCATCCAGTGAGATTGTGGAATCCCGCTATGGCGGCCGCCATGTTGCCGAAGCCGGCGATTTTCGCGAGCGGTCCCGTCTGACCCATCAGGCACGAACTCAGCATGATGATGTCTGGCTTCACCTTGCGGATCGATTCGTAGTCGTAGCCCCACGCGCGCATCGCCTTGGGCGAGAAGGACTCCGTGACCACGTCGGCCCATCGCACGAGATCGAAAACCAGATCGCGCGCCGCCGGATTGCCGAGATCGATCGAGATGCCGAACTTGCCGGCGTTGCAATTGGCGAACAGTCCGGAACTGTCGGGACCGAGCGCGTTGCCATGAAACGGCTGCAGCGTGCGCGCGGTATCGATGCGCGTCGGCGATTCGATTCGCACGATCGTGGCGCCATAGTCGGCGAGGATGCGCGTCGAGGCGGGCCCTGCCATCACCCACATGAAGTCGAGAATCTTCACGTCGCTGAGCGGGCGCGCATCCGTCATCAGATGATCCCCTTCTGCTTCAACTCGGAGACTTCGCGCGGGCTGAAACCCAGTTCGGCTTCGTAAATTTCGCGATTGTGCTCGCCGACAGTTGGCGGCCGGCGCCGATACTCGATCGGCGTCGCGCCGAATTTTACGAACGGGCCGGGGTAGCGAAACGACGCGCCCAGTTCCGGATGCTCGACGTTCTGGAAATAATTGCGAGACTCGAGCTGCGTACTCTCGACCACCTCGTCGATCGTCGTCACGGGCGTGATCAGCAATCCGCGCTCGACCGACAGTTGCAGCAGTTCGTCCTTGGTGTGGCTGCGCGTAAATGTCCGCGCGATTTCCTTGATGCGCTCGAATTCCGAAATCGGCTCGCTGCCATCGAACAGCATCTCTCCGTACTGAATCCAATCCTTGTCGCGCGTCGCTTCATCGCAGAAACCCTGCTCGCAGAGGTAATGCATGAAGCGGCGGGTGAAGACGCCGAGCGCCGATCCGAACAGCATCGTCATCGCGACGTACCCGTCTTTCGCCGGCCACACCAGTTGGATGTCAAGCGGACCGAACTTGATGCCGCCCGCCATCCGACGCGCTTCGGATGATCCGAGCGCCGCCGCGAGAATGTACGATTGCGTCGCCATGCCGACCGATTGCTGCGCCGCAACATCTATATACTGTCCGAGGCCGGTGCGAACGCGCTCGTGATTCGCCGCGAGCATCGCAACAGCAGTATCGGCGCACGCGTGCAGATACGCTTGCGGCACGCTGAGGCGCACCGGCGGGCGATTTTCGTCGCCAGCGAGAATCAACGGACCGCCCGCCGCCATGATGATCAAATCGCTGTCGGCGTAACTCGCCTTGGGCCCGTCCTGTCCGAACGCCGTGATCGACGCATAGATGAGCCGTGGATTGATCGCGCTCAGATCGGGAAAAGCGAGACCGCGTTCCGCCAGGTAGCCTGGATTGTCCGACTCGATCAGAAAATCCGCACGCGCGGCCAGCCGGCGAAAAATGTCGCGCCCCTGCTCGCGCTCGAGATCGAGCGTGATGCTGCGCTTGCTGCGATTGTACGCCCACCAGTAGAGCGAGCGATCCGGATGCGGCTGATCGTTGAAGAACGGCCCGATGCTGCGCGCGCTGGAACCGCCGGGCGGCTCGACCTTGATCACGTCGGCGCCCATGTCACCGAGCAGTTGGCCGCACAAGAGGCCGCGCTCAGTGGCCAGATCGAGCACGCGATATGGACTAAGCACGGACATCGAGCACAATGCTTACCACTTCGGGACGGGCGATAGTCAACTGCCGCGGCAGTGCCCGCGAGGTGGATCGGTGACGCTAGTAGGGGCGCGCGACTTTGCCGATAATCTCGCGCGCGACCAGCGTCTTCATGATCTGCGCGGTGCCGTCGCCGATCTCGAGGCCGATCACATCGCGCATCCGCTGCTGATGCGGCAAGTCGAGGCTGAAACCCAGGTGGCCGTGCAGCAGGAGGCATTGATGCAGCACCTGCGCGGACAACTCGGGCGCGAGCCACTTTGCGCCCGCCGACAGCCAGCCGTGCGGCTCGCCGCGATCCTTGAGCCAGAGCGCCTCGTAACAAAGAAGTCGCGCGGCGCGCAGTCGCACCGCAGCTTCGGCGAGCGGGAACGAGACGCCTTCAAAGCGCGCAAGCGGCGCGCCGAATGCCTCGCGCTCGGCGACGTACGCGCAGGTTTCATCGACGCTCTGCTGCGCCGCGCCGATACACATCAGGCCAATCAATGAGCGGCTGAAATCGAAGCCCTGCATCACCTGGATGAAGCCCGCGCCCTCCGCGCCGACGCGCGATTCCGCCGGCACGCGGACCGAATCGAAAAATAACTGGCCGCGTCCGATCGCGCGCGAGCCGAGGTCGCGGAAACGAGTGCGCGTCACGCCGGGCGAATTGAGATCGACGTAAAATGCGCTCACACCGCGCGCGCCTTCTTCGAGCGTGCCGGTGCGCGCCATCACCAGTGCGGCGCCGGCACATGACGAAAACGAGATCGAAGTTTTCTCGCCGGTGAGCAGATAGCTATCGCCGTCGCGGCGCGCCTGCATTTTGACGTGGGCGGCATCGGAACCGCCCGACGGCTCGGTCACGCCGAGCGCGGGAATCAGGTCGCCGCGGCAAATCGGCGGCAGAAACACGGCTTGCTGGCGGGCATCGGCACTGCGCGCGATGATCGCGCCGACCAGCGCCGACAACAGCAATACGTACGCGGCGTTGAAGTCGCCGCGCGCAATTTCTTCGTGCGCGATGCCAAGCGCGACGTAATCCAGGCCAGAGCCGCCGTGCTTGGCATCGACCATCGGCGCAAGTACGCCAAGTTCGCCAAGTTTCTTCACCAGCGCCGGCGGCAGATCTTCGTCCTTGTCGCGCGCAGCGTAGCCGGGCAGCAACTCGCGGCGCGCGAAATCGCGCAACGTATCCCGGAGCAGTTCCTGCTCGCCGGTGAGTGCAAAATCCATTTCAATTTCTCTCAGTTGGACGGCGTCGTGATTGGCGGGACGGTGACCGTCGGCGCACCGCCGCCCGACGGCCCGATGTATTCCGGCAGGCTCTCGATTCCGCCCGACCCGATATTCGGCGTCACGTGTTCGATCGTTTCGTCCGAATCGGATTGCGAGTCACCGCCGTAATGCTTCATCACTTGTTGCTGGACTTGCGCCGGCGAGAGTTTCGGCTTGATGCCTTCGTTGTGCGCGAGCGCCGCGCGGCTGTCGGCATCCATGTTGCGCCAGATTTCGCCGGCCTGCGCGCCGTTGCCGCGATTCAGCGCTTCGAGAAATTGCTGCTGTTGCGATTCCTTATGCCAGCATCCCGCGACACCAAGCACGCAAGCCGCTACGAGAATCGCTGCGTGATGAGACTTCATAAACATTTCGTCACGCCGCCTTCGCATCGCCGAACGTCACGACGCTTCGAATCGATTTCCCCTCGTGCATCAGGTGAAACGCGTCGTTGATTTTCTCGAGCGGCATCACGTGCGTGATCAGATCGTCGATGTTGATGCGGCCGTCCATGTACCAATCGACGATTTTCGGAACGTCGCGCCGGCCCCGCGCGCCACCGAACGCAGTGCCTTTCCACGTCCTGCCAGTGACGAGCTGAAATGGCCGCGTCGAAATTTCCTGGCCCGCGCCCGCGACGCCGATGATCACCGACGTGCCCCATCCGCGCTGACAGCATTCGAGCGCCTGGCGCATCAGCGTCACGTTGCCGATGCATTCGAACGAGAAGTCCGCGCCACCGCGCGTGAGATTGACGACGTACGGCACCAAGTCGCCTTCGACTTCGGCCGGATTGACGAAGTGCGTCATCCCGAATTTTTCCGCGATCGCCTTGCGCGCCGGATTCAGATCGATGCCGACGATCATCGACGCGCCGGCCAGCCGCGCGCCTTGCACGACGTTCAGGCCGATGCCGCCGAGGCCGAACACCACCACCCGATCGCCGGGCTGCACCTTCGCCGTATTGATCACCGCGCCGATTCCCGTCGTGACGCCGCATCCGATGTAACAAATTTTTTCGAACGGCGCGTCTTCGCGAACTCTGGCGAGCGCGATCTCGGGCACCACCGTGAAATTGGCGAACGTCGAGGTGCCCATGTAGTGATGAATCATCTTGCCGTCGCGAGAAAAACGGCTGGTGCCGTCGGGCATCACGCCGCGGCCCTGCGTCTCACGAATCGCGACGCACAGATTGGTCTTGCCCGACAGGCACGCGGGACAGTTGCGGCATTCCGGGATGTAGAGCGGTATCACGTGATCGCCGCGCTTCAGGGTGGTGACGCCCGCGCCGGTTTCGATCACGACGCCTGCGCCCTCATGCCCCAGGATCGACGGGAACAGACCCTCGGGATCGGCGCCCGACAACGTAAACGCGTCGGTGTGACAAACGCCGGTCGCCTTGATTTCGACGAGCACCTCGCCCGCCTTCGGACCTTCGAGATCGACGCACGCGATTTCGAGCGGCTCGCCGGCCTTGTTTGCGATTGCTGCATTCACTTTCACAACTGATATTTCTACGCGCCGAAATTCGCGCCGTCCACCGCGCCGCGAGATTCGCCGGAGTTGGGATTCGCCGGTGTCATGCGGTACTTTGCCGGCATGGAAAAAATCGGACGTGTCGCAGAAATTTGGCGCTATCCCGTGAAGTCGATGGCCGGCGAACGGCTCGAGCGCGCTTCGGTGGGGACGCGCGGAATTCCGGGCGATCGCGGATGGGCGCTGCGCGATGAGAAAGCCGGTGAGATTCGCGGCGCGAAAAAAATGCCCGCCTTGATGAAATGTCAGGCGCACTACGTCAGCGAACCATCGGCAACCGAAATTCCGGCGGCGGAAATCACGCTCCCCGACGGCGCCAAATTCAAGACCGGCGCTCCCGACGCAAATCAAAAACTTTCCGATCTGCTCGGACGGCCGGTGACGCTGTGGCCGCTTCAGCCCGTCACGGCACGCGAGCACTACCGCCGCTCCGCGCCCGACAATCCCGACATGATGCAGGAACTGCGGCAAATTTTCGGCCGCCTCGAAAACGAACCGATTCCCGACATTTCGATGTTCGGTCCCGAGATTCTCGAATTCACTTCGCCGCTCGGAACCTACTTCGACGTGATGCCAATTCATCTCGTCACTACCGCGTCGATCGAAAAGCTGCGCGAGCTTACGCCCGGCGCGAAGATCGACGTGCGCCGCTTCCGCCCCAACGTATTGATCGAGACGAACGCGGGGATGACTGGTCTGGTCGAGGCGAACTGGACCGGCCGCACGCTCAGAATCGGCGCGGCGCGAATCAAGATCGAGATGCCGTGCGTGCGCTGCGTGATGACGACGCTCGAGCAGATCGATTTGCCGAAGGATCCCTCCGTGCTGCGCACTATCGTGCGCGATGCTGACCAGAATGTCGGCTCGTATTGCACAGTCGCCGGCGGCGGCGCGTTCGCAATCGGCGACGACGTCGCGCTCGAGTAGCGCGAATAATTGCCCTCGCGCGCACTTCTCTGGTACGGTCGCGCGTTTACGCCGTCGCATCGTCGCGGCGATTCGGGAGGGCGATTGTGGCCGTTGAAGCTCCGGGCCATTCCCAGCGCAAGCTTGCGATCGCGGGCATGGCCGGCAACATCCTCGAGTGGTACGACTTTTCGATCTACGGATTTTTCGCGTACGCGATCGGCGAAAATTTTTTCCCGTCGCAGAGCAAAGCCACCTCGCTGATCGACGCGTTCGGCGTGTTCGCCGCGGGTTTCCTGATGCGCCCGGTCGGCGCACTGCTCTTCGGCCACGTCGGCGATCGCTACGGGCGGCAGCGCGCGCTGACGTTGTCGGTGGTTGCGATGGCAATTCCAACCGTCACCATCGGCCTGCTGCCGACCTATCATCAGATCGGCGTCGCCGCGCCCGTCCTGCTTGTCATCCTGCGCCTGATCCAGGGCCTGTCGGTCGGCGGCGAATACACCACCTCGGTGATATTCATGATTGAAGGCGCGCACAGCGACCGGCGCGGCATGATGGGTGCGCTCGGCGCCGCGGCCGCGTTCGGCGGCGTGATGCTCGGTTCTGCGGTGGGCGCGATCGTTGCCTCGCTGATGTCGCAACAGGCGCTCGCGGCGTGGGGATGGCGCCTGCCATTTCTGGCCGGCATCACGATCGGCATCGCCGGCTATATCATCCGCCGCGAACTGCGCAACGTCAGCGATCTGCCGCCGGTCAAGCCGCCGCCGATGCTCGAAGTGCTGCGCGCGCAATGGCCGCGCGTGCTGCAGGTCGCCGGCTTCAAGGTGCTCGAGTCGGTCGGCTTCTACCTGATGTTCGTGTACGCGGCGACTTATCTCACTGAAATCGTCGGCATCACGAAAACCCAGGCGCTCACGATCAACACCATCGGGATGGCCGCCGCGGTTCTGATGCTGCCGGTCGCCGGCGCGATTTCCGATCGAATCGGGCGCAAGCCGATGCTCTTGGCGTCGGCCGCCGCGATCATCGTGTTCGCGTGGCCGCTCTTCAATTTGATGTGGCATCCGAAACTCGGTGCGCCGCTGCTGAGCCAAATTATATTCGCGACACTGGTCGCGTTGTTCGTCGGCGTCGCTCCGGTGACTGCGGCTGAAGCATTCCCGGCCAACGTGCGATGCACCGGCGTCGGACTCAGCCACAATCTCTGCATGGCGCTGCTCGGCGGAACCGCGCCGATGGTCGCGACCTATCTGATCGACAAGACCGACAACGAGATGGTGCCGCCGATGTACATGATCGCGGCGGCGATCGTGTCGGCGCTGTTCGTGCTCAGCATGAAAGAGACGGGGAAAACCGCTCTCGCCGAATGAATTCCGTGCGGCGTTCATAAACCGCGCACGCTCGACGCCGCGCCGCTTCGACACCTTTACTGCATCGACCGCAATGCTGTTAGAGTAGCGGCGATCGCAGCCCCGTCAGCCTGGCCGCTCGAAAAGGAGAACGATTATGCGTGCTACCGTAATGCGCAATAAAAAACTCGTGGTCGATAATAATATTCCTACCCCAACCCCCGGCGTGGGCGAGGTGCTGGTCAAAACGCTCGCCTGCGGCATCTGCGGATCCGATCTGCACTTCCTCAAATTTTCCGACAAGCTGGTCGAGGGCGCGCGACGCTCCGGCGGTCCGTTCGTGATGGATCTCAGCCGTGACATCGTGATGGGCCACGAGTTCTGCGCCGAGCTGGTCGATTACGGACCTGGCACGCAAAAGCGATTCAAACCGGGTCAGCGGATCTGCGCGATGCCGATTCTGATCAAGCCGACCGGCGTCGAGACGGTCGGGTACTCCAACGACAACCCCGGCGGATACGCGGAGTTGATGCGGCTCAGCGAATCGTTGCTGCTGGAAGTGCCCAATGGTCTTTCGACCGAGCGCGCGGCCCTGACTGAGCCGATGGCGGTCGGATATCACGCCGTGCAGATGGCGCGGCTGCAGCAGGATGATGCGCCGCTCGTGATCGGATGCGGACCGGTCGGGCTGTCGGTGATTGGCGCGCTCAAGCTGAAGGGCGTGCATCCGATCGTCGCGGCGGATTTTTCGCCGCGCCGCCGCGAACTCGCTCAGCAGATGGGCGCTGACCTGGTAGTCGATCCGAAGCTGAAGTCGCCCTACGAATCATGGAAGAGCAGATGGCGACCTACCCCGATCCTTCGCGCGCGCCCGCGCTGCCGCCGTGGATGCCCGGACCGGCGCTCAGGCCAGCCGTGATTTTCGAATGTGTCGGCGTCCCTGGCGTAATCGAGGCAATCATGTCGGGCGCGCCGTCACACGCACGCGTTGTCGTCGTCGGCGTATGCATGGAACGCGATCAAATCGAGCCGATGTACGGCACCAACAAGGAATTGAATCTCCAGTTCGTGCTCGGCTACACCGCCGACGAGTTCGCGCAGACGCTGCACAACCTCGCCGAGGGCAAAGTGAACGGCGATCCGCTCATCACCGGCAAAGTTGGCGTCGAGGGAGTTGCGAAAGCCTTCCAGGATTTAGCCTCACCGGAGACGCACGCGAAGATTCTGGTCGAACCGTGGCATAGCTAGATCGGAATTCTTGGGCCCATGGCGGTCGCCGCAGAGTGACAAAGCGGTGAGATTGATCATCGTGTGACATCTCAAGACTTCTGACGCGGGCCGCCGTCTTATACCTCGCCCGCCTTTTTGCGGGATAGGTCGCCGGAACCGAACAAAGTGAGGGACCGGCGGGTGAGGGTGCAGGACGCCGCCGCCACAGAATCCCGAACCTCCTCAGTTCCTAAGCAGCCGCTCCGATGCGAGATCGGCGCCCTCGCGCATCGCGCGCAATTTCGCCCACACCACTTCCTCCACGACTTCGCCGAGCCCTGCCGAAGTCTCGAAGCCGCAATCCGTAGCCGCCATGATGCGCCGCGGATCGCCGACCGCCATCGCCGCACGCTCGAGCCGATCGGCAATGGTTTCAGGATGCTCGACGTAGTTCGTCTTCGTGTCGATCACGCCCGTCACCAGGCTCATGTGCTCCGGCATCGGACACTGCTTGAAGCAGCGATATTCGTGCTGATGGCGCGGGTTTGCCGCTTCCAGCACCAGCGCCCCCGCCTTCGCGCGATACAGAATCGGTAGAATTTCGCCCAGCGGTACATCGAGATCGTGCGGCGCTTCGTAGTTGCCCCAGCATACGTGCAGCCTGACCTGCTCCGCATCGATGCCCTCGAGCGCGCGATTGGTCGCCTCGACATTCGTTTCGACGTATTCGAGAAATTCCTTCAGCGGACGATCCGCGTATGACGTGTGCCGTTCCATCGCCAGATCGGGCGCGTCGATCTGCAGCACGAATCCGTTCGCGGCTATACACTGATACTCAGTCTTGAGCGCACTAGCTACTGCATTTACATAGTTCTCATAGTTCGAGTAATACTCATTGAGCATTGCAGACGCGATTATTCCCGGCGACGGCGCCGTCATGAATGGTTCGACGAACTTCGATTGCTGCTCCGCGAGCAGGCGAAGCGTCTCGCTGCACTCGAATTCGACTTCGCTGCGATCGCGATACTTGACCTCGCCGATCGCCTTCGGCGCGTGCAGCAGATCCACCATCGTGCGCTGAAATAAGGGCGCCATCAGTTGCCGATAGGTCGGATACTCCACCAAATCGCGCATGATCGGCCGCTCGCTGCGCCCGCCGAAGCCGGTCATCCGATGCCGCACGTGGGTGAAAAAACTCTCGCGCGATTGCTCGCCGTTGTTGCCGACGTCGATTCCCGCCTCAAGCTGCTTGCGAATCGCGCTGCGAGTCGATTCCTCGATCAACTGCGCCATCGACGCGCCGTCGGGCTCTTCGCCGCGGCTCTTTCGCACCAGCATCTCGACCAGCGCCGCGGGACGCGGCAGGCTGCCCGCATGAGTCGTCAGAATCCGGTTTTCCGTGCGACGCATATCTTCACCATTGCCGCGCTGTCGATTTTTTCAGCCAATACGCGGCGCATGATGTCTATCAAACCGGCGCCGATCAGGGCCATCCGCGCGCTTGGACGAATTGCCGCGATGATGCCAAACTCGCCCCGATCGCGATCCCCGCGAACGCGGGTTTCGACGGAGGCGTTATTGATGGCTGGATTGCTCAATGGCAAAAGCGCGATCGTCACCGGTGCCGCGTCGGGAATCGGCCGCGCCGCCGCGCTGGTCTTCGCAAGAGAAGGTGCGCGGCTGATCGTCGCCGACATGGCCGAGGAACGCGGCGTCGAAACCGTCCGCCTCGCGCGCGAAAACGGCGCCGAAGCGCATTTCTTCAAGTGCGACGTGTCGCGCGCCGCTGACGTCGATGCGCTCGTGGCCGAGGCCGTCAAGAAATTTGGCCGGCTCGATTGCGCGTTTAACAACGCGGGAATCGCAGGCTCGCAATGCAAGACCGCCGACTACGACGAAGCGGAGTTCGATCAAATCATCGCGGTCGATTTGAAAGGCGTATGGCTATGCATCCGCGCCGAAATCCGCCAGTTCCTAGCACAGAAGAGCCCCGGCGCGATCGTCAACACCGCGTCGGCGGCCGGCCTCGTCGGCGCGCACTCGATGCCCGCGTACACCGCCGCCAAGCACGGCGTCGTCGGCCTAACGAAATGCGCCGCGCTCGAGTACGCGCGCACCGGCATCCGCGTCAATGACGTATGCCCGGGCGTCGTTGATACGCCGCTTGTGGATGGCATGGTCGCGGGCCGCCCGCGCCTCGCGGCCGCTCTGGAAGCCGCCGGGCCAATCGGTCGCAAGGCGCGACCGGAAGAGATCGCCGAAGCCGTCGCGTGGCTCTGCTCCGACGCCGCGTCTTTCGTAACCGGATGCTCGATGAGCGTGGACGGCGCGCTGACGGCGCAGTAGGAATCGCGATGCTCGATCCGTTTATCGAAGGTTGGGCGCTGCGCGATCTGGTTGCGAAGGGCGAGGTCGCGCCGCGCGAGGTCGCAGAATTTTTCCTCGCGCGCATCGAACGCCTCAATCCAACTCTCGGCGCTTACATGACGATCACCGCCGATCGCGCGCTCGCCGACGCCGCGCGACTCGAGGCCTCGCGCAAGGACGCACCCTCGATGCCGCTCTTCGGCGTTGCGTATTCGCTGAAAGATCTCACTCCGACGCTCGGCATCCCCACCACGCTCGGCTCGCGCAACTACGCGACCAATCTCGCTCCGATGGAAGCAGTGATTGCCCAGCGCCTCTCGCGCGCTGGCGGAATCCTGCTCGGCAAAACCACGACGCCCGAATTTGGCGGACGGCCGACCACCGAAGGCGGCCTCTGTCCGGTGGCGCGCAATCCGTGGAACCTCGACTACAACGCCGGCGGCTCGAGTGGCGGCGCGGCGGCTGCAGTCGCGGCGGGATTGGGACCGATCGCGGAAGGCAGCGACGGCGGCGGCTCGATTCGCGGCCCGGCGTCGAATTGCGGTGTGGTCGGACTCAAGCCCTCGCGCGGACGACTCACCTACGCGCCTCATCGCGGCGAGGCGTGGGGCGGCTTCGCAACGCGCGGTCCGATCGCGCGTTCGGTGCGCGACGTCGCCATGATGCTCGACGTCATCGCCGGTCCCGTCACCGGCGATCCATATTGGGCGCCGCCTCCAACTCGTCCGTTCGAGCAAGCCGTCAGCGCGATTCCGCGAAATCTCAAGCTCGCATCAATTTCAACTTCTAAACTCGGCGAGGTCGATCCCGATGTGGCGCAGGCGTGCGAATCCGCGTGCAGCGCGATGCGCGAATTGGGGCATCAGGTCGAACCGATCGATCTCGATCCGGGTGCGCTGCTGGTCGATTGCGCGCGCATCCTGATTTGCGTCGGCATCGCGGCGATTCCGCTCACCAATCCCGATTGGGTCGATCCGGTCGTGCGCGAAATGCACGACTTTGGCCGCAAGGTGAGCGGCGCCGAATACGTCAACCTGGTCGCCACGATGCACAACGTGGCGCGTGAAATTGTCGAGCGCCTCGACCCCTTCGACGCATTACTCACTCCCACCATGACGCGGCCCGCAATGCGTAACGGCACATTCCCATCGAAGCCGGAGCGTTACCTCGATGAACTATGGACCTGGATAGCATTTGAGTATCCAGCTAATGCAACCGGTCAGCCCGCGATTACTCTCCCCTGCGGATTCAGTACATCGGGACTGCCTATTGGACTGCAAATCGTGGGCCGGCCGAATGGTGAATTTGAGCTGCTATCTATTGCCTCCGCTTTCGAGGCCGCGCGGCCGTGGCGCGATCTCCGTCCGCCATTCGCAATTAGCAACTGAGTAATTAGACAATAGCACTTAGGCAATCAAAGAGGATATTCGAGCCATGCCTACATTCAATCGCGCCGAGACTTCGCTTTACTACGAAGAATACGGAACTGGCTATCCGATTTTACTGTTTGCGCCGGGCGGGATGCGCTCATCGGTCGAGTTCTGGCACAAGAGCCCGTTCGATCCCACCGTTGAACTTGCGTCCGATTTCCGGGTGATCGCGATGGATCAACGCAATGCCGGCAACTCGACCGCGCCGATCGCCGCGTCCGACGGATGGGAAACCTACGCGAACGACCACCTTGCGCTGATGGATCATTTGGCCATCAAGCAATGCCACGTGATGGGCGGATGTATCGGTTCGTCCTATTGCCTCGGCCTGATCAAGCTGGCGCCGGCGCGCGTCAGCGCCGCGATCCTGCAAAATCCGATTGGGCTGAGCCTGCGCAACCGCGACATGTTCTACGCGATGTTCGACGGCTGGGCGAAGGCGCTCAAACGGGAACGCCCGCAAATCGAGGAAGCGGCGTTCGGCCCGTTCCGCGAACGAATGTACAGCGGCGATTTCGTGTTCAACGTGTCGCGCGATTTTGTGCGCTCCTGCCGGACGCCAATGCTAATCCTCTGCGGCAGCGACGATTATCATCCCACCGAGACATCGAAGGAGATCGCCGCGCTGGCGCCCAATGCCGAATTGATCGAAACCTGGAAAACGCCCGAGGCAGTCAAGCCGGCGGTCAAGCGGGTGCGCGAATTTCTGATCTCACACACGCCGAAAGCCTGATTCAGCGGGAGAGTGCGGCGTCGATTTGAGCTGTGAGTCCCGAGAATCGCTCGACCGGCGCCGCGATCGCCTCTGCGAGACGCGCTTCATCGCCGACGACGATCACTGATTTGCGCGCGCGGCTCACCGCCGTGTAGATCAGCTCGCGTGTCAGGATCGGGATCGATTTCTCGGGCAGCACGATCACGACCGAATCGAATTCCGAGCCTTGCGCCTTGTGGACCGTCATCGCGTAGCCGAGTTCCAGATGCTCGCGCAGCGCGTCGAAATGGAACGCGACAAAATTGTCCCCGCGCGGAAATACCGCCATCGGAACCTGCGCGCGATTGCCGCGCCGCACCCACAGCCGGATGCCTTGATCGCCGTTGAAGAGACCGCGCTGATAGTCATTGCGCAGCACGATCAGCGGCTCGCCCACTACGTATTCCACGCGCTCGCCGGCAACTCGCGCGTCTGCCGCGGCCCGCGCGTGGAAGCGCGCATTGATCCGCGTCGCGCCAGTGTCAAACACTCGCGTCACGCACAGGATTCGCGATTTTGCCGCATGCGCGAACAGCCGCCGCAGCCGCGCGCAATCCTCGCCGTCGAAGCCCGCATCGCGCTGCACGTACTGATCCGCCACAAACGACTCGATGTCCGCGTCGCCGCGAAGCCGCTTCTCGTACCAGTGATCGAGAAACGTGCCAAGCTCTGTCGGCAACGCCGCGAGAAATTCGAATCCTTCGAATGCAAGCTCGGTTGGCGAAGCCCGCCGCGACGCAACTCGATCCGCCGACTGCTCGACTGCATTCAATAGTCCAACATCGCCTTGATTGATTGAAATCGCCGCACGCAGAACCGAACGGCCACCCGCATCCTCCTGCTTCATGCGATGATTTTCCTGCAACCGGATCGACGCATCCGTGAGCGCCGCCCTGGCACTGCCGATCGGCGCTACAAGGTCACGAAAAACGGAGCCTGCCGACACCGACGGAAGCTGGTCTGCGTCGCCAAGCAGTATCAAGCGCGCATCTGATTCGACCGCGCCCGCGAGCCGTTCCATCAATGTGAGGTCCAGCATCGAACATTCATCGATGATTACGACCTTTGCCGCGAGCTGGTTGTTGCGATGATGCCGGAAACGATTCGTCTCCGGCGAATAGCCGAGCAGGCGATGTATCGTCGCGGGGTCCACGTGCGCGTCGGCAATCGCTCGATCGATCTCGTCGCGCTCCGCCTCGATGCCGAGCGCCTCGCGGATGCTCTCGCCCATCCGATACGCCGCCTTGCCGGTCGGCGCCGCCAGCACAATTTGTGACGGCTGAATTCCGAGCCGCACCATCAAACGCATAATCGCGAGAACAATCGACGTCTTGCCGGTGCCCGGCCCGCCCGAGATCAGCGTCAATCCGCGGCGCGCAACCGCAACTAACGCTTCGCGCTGTTCTGCTGATAGCGAGCCGGTGACGCCGCCGATTCTCATCGGCCTTGCCAGCACCTTGTCGAGCGCGGCTCGAATTTGCGTCTCACTGAATTGCGCGGCTGCACGCGAGCGGAGCATCGCGGCAAAAATCGCTGCGAGCTGGCGTTCGGCGTGACTGATGCGATGATTAATTATATGTGGGGAGGCAAATAGTAATGGCTTATAGTCAGTCCCTTGATAGCCAATTACGGCAGAAGCACGCCTCTGAGTAATCAACTTATCAATGCGCTCGATTACCTGCTCGACAAGGCCGTCACCAGGACTTCCGCATAACGCCCCGACCATCCGGAGCATCGGCAGCCGGGCTTGCGGTCCAATCACCGGGAACTGAGTACTGCCTTGCTGCAATGCGGCGAGCGACACAAGCACGAGCACGATCAGTGCGGTTCGATCGTCAGTATCCAGATCGGCCTGAAAAGCAGCTATTTCCGTTGCAATCTGTACCGTTTCCGGGGCAAGATTGACCGCCGGACATGCCATCTCAAATGCACGAATCCGGTTTTCCTGAATCGACTGAGCATTGCCGTGCGACCTTTCAAAGCGCCGCCATGCAGTATCCATCGCCAGCAATTCGTAGTTCATTGAGCTATTCCTGGATCAGCCGGAATAGCTATCAAGCTTGATTCATAATTGACTATTTCTGTCCATTCAGGCCGTGCAAAATAGATACCTGAATTAGCGTCGCCGTTGAGTCCGACGCCGCGCAGAAAGACGTAGAGCAAACCGCCGAAGCGATCGCGGTAGTCGCTTTCGTTCTGTATTCCAAGCATCCGCACTACCCCGACTGAGTAGATCTGCGCCTGCAATGAGTAATGAGCCTGCACGTGCGCGGCGACTGCATCGGCTTCGTATGAAGCAAGCAGATCGCTTTTCCAATCAGCGAAGTAGGTCTTGCAATCGTGCTGAAAAATATAGTCGACAAAGCCCTTCAGGTAGCCGCGCTCGGCGCGCCATTCGCCGCCGCCGTTCCCCGCGAGCAGCCGGTGATGAGCTTCGGGAATTGGATAGGTAAATTCCATTTCCCGCACGCCGTTGGTCGCGCAAAAGCCGCGTGCGAGGATTGCATCGCCCATCGCGACCGGCGATGTCATCGTGCGGAAAACAATTTCGCGCCCGCGCTCGAGCCATCGCGCGTCGCGGACGCCGTGGCGGCGCATCGTGCTCGCGAACAGTTCGCGAACGTCGGCGCGCGCCGCCCAGAGCTTTTCGTCCGGGTCGTCGCCGAAGGTTGCCAAATCGAGTTTTTCAATGACCCCGTGCAGGAAAATACCAACCTCGCGTCCGCCCCGCAGATCGGCGATGCTGCCGTCTTCGTCGATCGAGTCGACACCGTTCTTGAAGTCATCGGCTTCGATGTCCTCGGCGCTGTTTTTTTTGCGCGCGCGTTCGGCTGCCTCCAGCGCCGCTTTGATCGCCGTGTACGACCGCACTTCCAACGGCGCGTGACGCTCGCGGATTTCCGCGAAATGATGCTCCCCGTCATGATCGTGCGATTCGTCGAGCAGTTCCGGCGGCGGATTCCAGTCCTTGAGCGCGCTCCGGACCTTTGCGATCGTATCGTCGCCACCCGAGCTTGATTCGCCTACTTCCTCAATCTCGAACAGGTCTGCGACGGTCTTGTTCCTGTCGTTTTGAATCAGTACGTCCAGCCGATCATTCAAATGCCGGTAGTAGCCGTCGAATTTCTTCAAAGAGCCTTCCGGGAAGAATGGCAGATACAACTTCAGCCGCGCGCGCGTGAGCGCGACATACAGCAGGCGCTCGTCTTCCTCCTTTTCCTCGCGCTTCAGCTCGTCATATCCCTCCTCGCCTTTAATCGGTTTGCAGACGGCCACGCGCCGGCCGCTCTGATCATGAAAAACGCCGACCGGATCGCGGTTTGACGAGTTGCTTGTACCGCCGAACAAAAACACCACGTCGGCCTCGAGTCCTTTACTCCGATGCACCGTCATGATTTGCACCGCCTGGCGCTCGCTCTCGAGGCGCTTCACGTCGCTGTCTTCGTCGCCGGGCAGCGCGCGCTTCGCGATGTAATTCTCGAGCAGCTCGATCAGCTCGCCGAGCGCCAACCTGCGCGCGACGGCTTTTTCGAGCAGGATCTCGAAGATGTGCAAATAGTCAGTCAGATCGCGCTCGCTCTCACGCAGCAGTAACTCGCGATCGACGAGGCCACTTCGATGCAGCATCGCGTCGAACAGTTGCGCGAACTGCTCCTTATCGGCCAGCGACTTCCATTCGTACAAGCGCTCGAGCAACACGTGTCCCGGCGGCGGATCCGCAAGCCGCGGCAGGTCGGCAACCGGCACCGCGAAGAATGGCGTCGTCCATGCCTTCAGCCGGCGCGAGCGAACATTCGGTTCCTGCGCGGCTTTGAGCGCGTCGAGAATGTCGCCCGCAACGCGCGTCTCGAACAGCCCCTCCTGCTTGTAGAACGCGTACGGCACGCGCGCATCCGCGAGCAGCCTGCCGATCATGATGCTCTCGGCGTTGGTGCGCGTAAGTATGTACACGCTGCCTGCCTGAATTTGCCGGGGCGCGCCGCTGTCCTCCGCTACTCTGAGCCGGCGCGAATTGGGCGCCAGCATTTCGCGCAGGATCCGCGCGATTCGCCGGCCAATCGCCAATCGCGCTCGCTGCGCAGAAATTTTCTCGCTGGTAACCAGCTTGAGCATCGAAACCGGCTTCACATCCTGCAAGCGCGCATCGACCGCCCGCAGATTTTTGCGTCCGCACGTCACAGGAGCGTCGTAGCGAATATTGCCCGAGAAAAACGGCGCGCTGACGTTCTGCCGAAAAATCAAATTGGTCGCTTCGATCAGCCTCGCTGTCGATCTGAAATTTTCGACCAGCCTGATCGGCGCGATCTTCTGCTCCTCCAGCTCACGGCGCGCGTCGAGATAACTGTGAACGTCGGCGCCCCGAAATGAATAGATTGCCTGCTTGGGGTCGCCGATCAGATGCGCGACCGTGCCGGCGCCGCCGTCGATGAATACCTTGCGGAAAATCTGCCACTGCAAATCGTCGGTGTCCTGGAACTCGTCGATCAACGCGTATCGATAACGCGCGCGCAGCGACGCGATCAGATCCGCGCCCGGCCGCTGCTCCAGCGAATCGGCGAGCCACTGCAGCATGTCGTCGTAGTCGATCACGCCGCGCTCGCGCTTCATGCGTTCCATCCGCGCTGCCACTCGCGGCAGGAACGCCTCCGCGACGCGCACCTCGAGCGGAAATGACGCTCGCTTGCCTGCGCTCATCGCGGAACGATGATCGACGCTCGCGAGATAGCGCTTGCGATACGCGGCCACCAGCATCTCTTCGAGATTTGCTACCGTCTTGTTTGCGAGCCATTCGTCGCTCAATTTTTTCGCCGCGGGATCGACGGCAAAGTGCTCGCGCAGTTCGGCGCGAAACGCCTCGTGCAGGCTGCTCTGCGCGTCGGTCAGCTCGATCCCGAATCGCATCCCGCTTTGGAACGCCAACTCCGACAGTGTGCGATGACAAAAGCTGTGGATCGTATGAATCGGTGCGCGATCGAACGCGAACAGCGCATCCTCGATAATTCGCCGGCTGCTGGCGGGTAGTCTGCGCCGCTCTTCGGGTGGCGCGTCGTTGATCGATTTGCCTGACAGCACCGATTCAAGGCTGCCGCGAATCCGCTTTCGCAGTTCGCTGGTCGCCCTCTCGGTAAACGTCACCACCAGAATTTGATCGAGCGTCGCTTTTTCCTCGAACAGAATCTCGACCACTATATTCTCGATCGTAAACGTCTTGCCGGTGCCGGCGCTCGCTTCGATCACCGCGTGCTGGTCGAGCGAAATCTGATCGAGGATGCGTGGACGCCGATATTCGAAGCTGTTCATTTTCGCGTCTTCGCCTTTTCGAAAATCGCGCCGATCAGCTCATAACGTTCGGCTATGATCGATCGGATCGCCTTCAAATCCGGCAAATCCAAATCGCGCGCGTTGCGCACCGGCCCATAATCCGAAAAACAGCGCGAGTTGCTGTTCAGCCGCATCTCCTCCAGGTCGGCTTCGATATCGACCCCCGCCTTGTCCCCGTCCTTCCAGAATTTTTCGATCGCCTCGAACGGCAGGAAATACGAATTTCCATCCGACAGCAGACTCCCGGCCAATCGCGCTAGATAGGTGCGAGCGTCGCTCGGCTTCGGCGGCGACCATTCCTTCGCTTGAGCACGACCATCGCCAAGCACAATCGCGCGAAAGTTCCTGGCGATCGATTCGCCCGCCGCCGACAGCGCGATCGCATTGATAAACAGCGGCAAAAAATGTTTCGCTTCGATCGTCTTTCGCACCACTCCCTGGATCGACGCGTCTAGCCGCGGCGAGAATCGGCGGACCGCGCCGTGCAGCTTCACGCGCTTGCTGATCGCAACTCCATCGGGCCGTTTGATCGTTACGTCGAGCGAGATCGCATCGAGCGTTTTCGTCGCCGTAAGAAATTCATCGGCGCGCCCGATCCGGATGTCCTGCCACTCGGCCAGATCGCTCACGCCTTCTTTCCGCGCGAGATCGATCCAACCCTTGATCAACTCCTCGCCGTCTCTTGCGACTGTCTCACCGAACATCCCCGCCGGCGCCTCGCCCTTCATTTGCGCGATTAGCAGCGCCTCCTCGAATTTCTCCGCGATCGCTTTTTTGTCGCCGCCGCATTCCCAGAACACTTCGCGCATCAGCACCGCGCGCTGCAGCGCTGACTGCTCCAGCGGCTCCTGCGCGTCCTCCTGGTCGTCGATATCCTCCCGCAACATCCCGAGCGCATATCTCGCCGACGCCTGGAGCGGGCACTCCAGGTACTGCTTCAAGGCCAATATCGGCAGCCAGATTTCATCTCGCTCTGGCTCAACTGAAGTTGTGTCGGCGCTCGCTTCGACGAATTTCAGACTCTCGCGAATCCGCTTGCGAGCTTCGGCTGGCATCAAAGCGAGCGGCCTTGACGGCAGCGGAAGATCCCGCGCGCCAAGATGCTTTCCGAGATTTCTCCTGAGCGCGATCATCCGCGCGCCGCGGCGCGCATCCGCGTCGAAACTCTCGAGTCGCGCGTTTTTCTCGGCATCGGTGGCGCCCGGCAGTGTCGGAAAATAGTCAAGACTGTAGCGGCTCACGCGATGCTCGATCGTTAGCGCGCGCAACGCCGCTTCATCCAGGTAGCCGCGCAGAATGAACTGAAGCTCGCGAATCAGCACCGAAGGCTCGAGCGGATCGCCGGTGCGGCCATCGCGCGCGACGTACGAAAGGTAGATCGCATCGCGCGCAGCCAGCAGCGCCTCGAGGAACAGGTAGCGATCGCGCTCGGTCGAAGATACGTCGCCGGCCTGCCGCCGCTGCGAACGAAGGTCGAGCTGGTCGGCTGCGCTGCGCGCCGGAAATTCTCCTTCGCCCAATCCCAGCGCAAAGATCACCTTGAACGGAATCGATCGCAGCGCCGACGTCGAACCCACTGCCACGCCCGTCGCCGCTAGCTTGCCGCCGCGCGACTCGAGCTCCTCGATTCGCGACGCTACCAGTTGCTGCGCCGTCTCAAAGCCGACCTGTTCGCTGCGCAGACTGTCCGCCGCCAGGTCCTCGATCTCCTCCAGAAAAGAATCGCGCACGCGCTCATCGATCGAAGTCTCCGCGCGGATATAACGGGCGACAAGTTCGCCGAGCACGCGCGACCATTCGGGCAGCGTCAGTTGCGCCGCGCGAATCTTGAGCGCGTCGGCAATCAATGAGCGCGCCGTCGAAACCAGCCGCGCCACGCTCTCGATCGAATCCTGCGGAATTTCAAGCGGCAGATAATGATCGCCTGCCGCGCTATCGAAAGTCTCATCGAATCCGCTGACCTCGCCCGCCATCAGCGTGCCGAGCGCCAGGCGTTTCAGCGCCTGGTCCCAGTTGAAGAGATCGTCGCGGATGTAAGTATCGCGCAGATCGTCGCCGTCAGCGCCAAAGAATACTCCGAGTTGCTCGATCCAGACCCGCCACGCTTCGACGTCGTCCGCGTCGCCGATCATCGCCGGATGCGTCAGCAGGCGAATCATCTCGTCGCGGCCGAATCGTCCCAGCGGCAGCCGCACCAGCAGCTCGATCGCCTCTGCCACGCGGCTGATATTCGCGAAGCGCCGGTTGACCACATCGACCGGAATCTGATGATGCTCGCGCAACACGCTTTCGAGATGCGGCAGATACTGCTCGAAAGATCCATCGGGCGCCACGATCGCAATTTCGTGAAGCCGAAGCGGTCCCGCACCTCCGCCCGCAAGCCGGCGATCGTCGGCGCTCAGCAGCGATTGAATCTCGTTGGCGACGATCTCGACTTCGCGCCGGATTCCCGGACACGCGAGGAACCGAACGGTCGCGTCGATCTGCGCTCCGTGTCCGTCTTCGACCAGCGAACGCTCCGGCGCGCGAGTCAGGATGTCATTCTGCAGCGTGCACAGAAGGGTCGCGCTATGTTCGTTCGTCGGATCGCTGAAGTGCGCCGTGAAATCGCAGTCGGTCAGCTCGTTCAGCAGCCGGATATGCTCGCGCCCCGGCCGCGCCCACAGCCGAAGCGCCGGCGTGTCGCCCGACGCCAGCTCGAATGGATCCTCGGCATCCTCGCGCAACTTGCCAATCCGATCTCCGCGGCGGACCAGCTTTGCCCCCGCGACCAGATTCGCGCCCGCGACGTCTTCCCAAAATTCGAAGCACGGATTGCACGCATATATATGGATGCTGAAGCCGTCCTGCTTGCCGAGCGTCGAGAAAATTTCCGCGAACGCAGTCCCCATGTACGATTGCCCGAACACGTGGAGTTCGCCGCTGAATGCGGACCGCCGCTCCGCCGCATCCAGCGCGTCGATCGCATCCGGCAGCATCATCCAGCGCCTCGACGGATCTGCCACCCACTCCGGCAGCACCGCGCCGTCAGCACCGAAAACGCATCGCCAAAGATGCCGCTGCCATCGCTCCGTCCCGGTCATCGCCGCGGCCGAGTTCGCGCGCGCCGCGCTCCACCGCTGCAGCATTGCGCGCCGCGAGATCGAATATTCGCGGAACAGATGCGCCACGTGCCCCGCCAGCAACAGAGTTCGCAGCTCGATGTCCGATGCGGACTTCGAGCCCGCCTCGACGTAGTCGCGCACCAGTCCCAGCTCAGCATCGTTGCGATGGCGCTCGCCTCGGATGCATTCGAACAGGACAATCTGCAAATTGTCCGCGTCGAGAATCTTAAGCCTGCGATCAATCGATTCGAGCTGCCGCGCGAAGTAGCTCCTCAGAAATGGAAATCGCAAGTTGGCCGCGATACCGATCGTTTCCGCCAGCCGGTAGCGCACGAACTGCTCGACGACCCGGTTCGGCACGATAATCGACACCGGCTCGAGCGGCGCGCCGCGCTGCTGGCGCTTGATCGCCGCGGCGAGCGGTTCGATCAGATTTTCCAGCCGGTTCGAGTAGTGAAGTTCAATCATCGGAGCTTGATCTCGGCCGGCCGCGCCGATTCGCTTTCACTTTCCTCCGGGCCGCCTGCGCCCCCGCACAGCATATCGGTGAATTCCTCGACCTGGCATTTTGGACAAAGGATGATGATGTGAGGTTTCCCTTTCACCGTCCAGCAACTGCACGCCATTTTCAGTCCGCACCCGTGACACTTCACCTGGTGCAGATTGCCCCCGCTCCGCATCCGGCTCACTCCTCTCTGCGATTTCTTCGATACGCCGATGCTACTCGGGCACTACGACAACGGTTGTCATTCGACGCGCGAGGTGGTGATATTGCCTGAATCGCGCCCGATGAAGAAGACTCGCCGAAAACCGACCTATGGCGCCGCCGTCCGCCTCGCGCGCATCGCCGCCGAACTCTACTCCCGCCCCTACGGCTGGAAGTTCAGGGACATCGAGGCCGCGCTCGAGATCTCGAGCCGCACGCTGTTGAGATATGTCCAGGCGCTGCGCGAAGGCATGCGCGATTCGCGCGGCGTCCCGATGATCGTCGTAGTCGGCGCGGGTGACAGCCGCGCGCTCCGCCTCGCCGCCACGATCGGCGTTCCCCAGCTCAGTTCCTACGACGCGGCGTTCCTTTATTTCGGCCTGAGCGTGCTTCGATTTCTCGAAGGCACCGTGCTGCAGGAAGGCATCGACGGCCTCTGGCAGCGCGTTTACGGCAAGCTCCTGCCCGCGCAACAGGGCAGACTCGCGTACCTCGACCGCAAGTTTTACACCGTCCCCTACGCCCCCAAGGATTATTCCAGCTACAACGATCAGCTCGACATCATCCTGCGCGCGCTGCTCGAGCAGATTACTGTTCGAATCGATTACACTGGCGTCGGCGGAAAAAACAAAATCCACGACTTCAATCCTTATACGCTCATCGAATATCGTGGCGGTCTCTATGTCCTCGGCTATAGCAAGCTCGCTCGCAAAACCATTTATTTCGCGGTCGAGCGGATGCTGTCGGTCGAGATGGTGCTGGAAAAAGACGGACAGCCGGCGCGCTTCCCATACCCGCGCACCCACAATCCCGCCTCCTACACGGAAGGCGCCTTCGGGATCGTTGACGGTCCCGAGACCAAGGTTGAATTGCTGCTGCTCAATCCCGGCACCGAGACCTACATGAAATCGCGCAAGCTGCATCCCACTCAGCAACTCGTCCGACGGCGCGACGGCAAGGCAGTAATCACTATGACAGTCCGCGGCACCGCTGAACTCGAGAACTGGGTAATGAGCATGGCGCCCTATGTCGAGGTATTGAAGCCGCGGGAGTTGCGGCGCAATCTTGCGGAACGCCACCTGAGAGCCGCGAAACTATATAACAACTAGCTATTCGCGTAAAACGGAGAGAAAGTACGATCAATCGCGAACTAACTAATGCTCGATTGCGATTTGCCCGCAACTTCCCGGCGATGGCGATTCCCCTCGCAGTGCTGTTGATCGCTTCGATCCTGGGAACGGCCGTCTCAGCCGCCGCTGCCACCGCGTCCGTTGCACGATTCAGCCCGCGCGGCGCCGTCAAACAAGTCCGCCAAGTGACCGCGCGATTTTCCGAGCCGATGGTGCCGCTCGGCGATCCGCGTGACACCTCGATGCCCTTCGACATCGATTGCCCTGCGCACGGCTCCGCGCGATGGATCGACAGCCGCAACTGGTCGTTCGACTTCGATCATGATTTACCCGCCGGGCTACGCTGCAATTTCAAACTCCGCGCCGGGCTAAAGACGCTGGCAGGCAAGGACTTCAGCGGTATCAGGACTTTTTCCTTCGATACCGGCGGCCCTTCCATCAGCGAAACCCGCCCGTGGTCGGGCGCCAGCGGCATCGACGAACAACAGGCATTCGTGCTCGTGCTCGACAGCGATGCCGACGAAACTTCCGTTCTCGAGCACGCTGGTTTTTCCGTCGAAGGAATCCCCGAGCGAATCAGCGTCACGATCGTCGCCGGCGCGGACCGCGACCTCTTGCTGAAACGTTTTCAAAGAGTCACCGCGAAGCAACCGGTGATCATTCTCCAGGCAAAGCAGCGCTTTCCCAACAACACCGCGGTCACGCTGGTCTGGGGCAAGGGGATCAAGTCGAAGACTGGCATCGCCAACGACCAGGATCAGACTTTCAGCTACACCACGCGCAAGGTTTTCGAGGCCAAGCTGCAATGCGAACGCGAAAGTCCGAAAGCCGGATGCATCCCGCTGACGCCGCTTATCGTTTCGTTCACCGGCGAAATCAGCGCGGCGCAGGCGAAGCAGATCGCGTTGATTTCCCCTGATGGGCAGCGGCAATTCGTCAAACTCACCGATCCTTCCGACGTTTCATCGGTGACCTTCAAGGGACCGTTCACGGAATCGTCGCAATACAAAATTGAGCTGCCGTCCAGGCTCGCCGACGACACCGGACGCGCACTCGCCAACCAATCGCGATTTCCGATGACCGTCGAGATGGGCGAATATCCGCCGCTCGCGAAATTCTCCGCGCGCTTCGGAATTATCGAGCAGGCCGATCCGATTCTGCCCGTCACTGTGCGCAACCTCGAGGCTCAAATCGCCGGCGCATCGCTCAAACTCGGCGATTCGTCGTCCGGCTCTTCGACCATTCGCAATTTGATCAGTCGTCTCGAAGCCACCCTGTGGCGTGTTCCCGAACCGAGCAGCGAGAACGTCCTCTCATGGCTCAAGCGAGTAGCCGAGGCGAAGCGCGCCGCCTCCGTTTTCAGCCAACAGCCGGCCGCATCCGCCCAGGCCTTCACGATGCCGAAGCCCAACGGCGCGCAGGCTTTCGAGGTGATGGGAATTCCGCTCCGCCGCCCCGGCTTGTATATCGTCGAACTCAAGAGCGCTCGCCTCGGCTCTGTTCTGCTCGGCCAGCCCAAGCCGATGTACGTTCCGACCGCGGCGTTGGTCACCAACCTCGCGGTGCATTTCAAGCAGGGACATGACAACTCGATCGTCTGGGTCACCGAACTGGAATCCGCACGTCCGGTGCACGGCGCCCGCGTCTCGATCACCGATTGTCACGGAACTGAACTTTGGTCCGGCGTTACCGATCGCCGCGGCCTCGCAACGGTGCCGAAACTGGCCGCGTTCGATAATCTCACTCACTGCGATTCCGCCCAGGGCGAACAGGATAGTGACTATTACTCAAATCAGGTCGAATCGATTCGCGAATTGAGTCACGGCGTATTAGTCACTGCACGCCACGGCGATGATTTCAGCTTTGTACACTCGACATGGCAACAGGGTATCGAGTCATGGCGTTTCCATTTACCAACTGACTATCAGCCCTCACCCTATGAAGCTCACACCGTGTTCGATCGGACGCTGCTTCGCGCCGGTGAAACGGTCCATATGAAGCATTTCATCCGCGCAAAAACGATGAGCGGGTTGTCGCCGGTATCGCCGAACGAGCAACCCAACAGGCTGACGATCACCTTCGCCGACTCCGATCAGCACTACGACTTCGGCCTCAAATGGTCCGGCGCCGGCGCCGCCGCAAGCGATTGGCAGATTCCGCGCGAGGCCAGGCTCGGCGAGTACACGGTCACGATGTCCCGGCGCAATACTAGTCCCACGCCCGCGTCAGACAGCTACGATTCATCCAATCAATCGCTCACCACCGGCAGCTTTCGCGTCGAGGAGTTCAGAATCCCCGTGATGAAAGCCGCTATCCGGGTTCCTTCGCAGCCGCTCGTCGCGGTCACAGAGTTTCCGCTCGATCTCAGCGCTCAGTATCTGTCAGGCGGTGCGGCCAAGGGCCTGCCGGTCACGCTCCGAAGCCAGATTGTCAAGGATTGGATTCCGCGGTTCCCGGACTTCGACGATTTCTCGTTCGCCAATGGCGTCGTGAAAACCGGCATCGTCCGCAATGATTATTCCGAGGAGCCCGCAGAGCCGCCGCCGCCCGGCGTCCATCAGCGCAAGGACCTCGTCCTCGACGCGGCGGGCGGCGCGCGCACCGACATCAGCGACCTCCCGCGGCTGCCGACCCCGGTTCAGGTGCATGCCGAGCTCGAGTATCGCGATCCAAACGGCGAGAGCCAGACCGTTTCGAACAACATCGTGGTGTGGCCGGCCAAATTGCTGGCCGGAATCCAGGTCGAGGATTGGGCCTCGTCGCCCGGCCAAATCCGCGCGCACTTCATGGTCGTCAACGATGCCGGCAAGCCGGCCGCGCATGTTCCCGTTCACGTCGATATTTTCGGCCGCACGCGTTACGCCTATCGCAAACGCCTCATCGGCGGATTCTATGCCTACGAAAATATCGTCGAGACGAAGGCCGCGGGGGCGCTATGCTCCGGCGCCACCGACGATCGCGGCCGCTTGAATTGCGAGGTCAAGCCGCCGCTCCGCGGCGAAGCGATCCTGCAGGCGACCGTCACCGACGACGCTGGCAATTCAAGTTCCGCCACCAGCGAGATCTACATCCCCGGCAACGACCGCGAATCCTTCGCCGGCCGCGACGACGATCGCATCGACGTGCTGCCCGAAAAGCCGGGCTACGAACCCGGCGACCAAGCGCGCTTCCAGGTGCGGATGCCCTTCGCCGCAGCGACCGCTCTCGTGACCGTCGAACGCGAGGGAATCCTCGCCGCGTCGATCGTGCATCTCAGCGGACGCGATCCCGTTCTCACTCTGCCCGTGCGCGATTACGCTCCCAACGTGTTCGTCTCGGTGCTTGCGGTGCGCGGCCGAATCGCCGGCGTGCAGCCAACTGCAATGATCGATCTGGGCAAGCCCGCCTTCAAACTCGGCATCGCCGAGATTCGCGTCGGATGGCGCGATCATCGCCTCAAGGTGGACGTCGCGCCGGAAAAAACCGTCTATCACGTGCGCGACAAGGCGCTCGTGAAAATCGCGGTGCGCACCAGCGACGGCAAAGCGCCTGCTCCCGGCAGCGCGATCGCGATTGCCGCCGTTGATGAAGGATTGCTCGAGCTTCGCGCGAATGACAGTTGGAAATTGCTCGACGCGATGATGGATCGGCGCAGCTATCAGATCGAAACTTCGACCGCCGAGACCCAGGTCGTCGGCAAGCGCCACTTCGGCCTGAAGGCGATTCCTCCGGGCGGCGGCGGCGGCCGCCAGGTGACGCGCGAACTTTTCGACACGCTGCTTTTGTGGAAAGCGTCGGTGCCGCTCGATTCCAGCGGCAACGCGAGCGTCGAAGTTCCGCTGAACGATTCACTCACGAGTTTTCGCATCGTCGCGATTGCCGCCGCCGGCGCGGACCAATTCGGCACTGGCGCCGCAACCATCCGCTCGACGCAGGATCTGATGCTGCTCTCGGGCGTCTCGCCGATCATCCGCAACGGCGATTCGTTTACCGCCGAGTTCACTGTGCGCAATGCGTCCGAACATCCGTTCGACGCCAGCATCAATGCCAGCATCGACGGCCTCGCGTCGCCCGCACAACCGCCGTTCAAGGTCGCGCTCGCCCCGGGTGAAGGCCGCAGCATCACGTGGAACGTGGCGGCGCCGCAGACAGTGCGCGAACTCAAGTACCACGTCGACGCGAGCGTCGAGAACGGCCCGTCCGATCGTTTGCTGATCGCTCAACGCGTGATTCCCGCCGTCCCCGTTCGCACTTTTCAGGCAACGTTCGCGCAGTTGGACAAGCCGCTCGAACAACCGATCGCGCGGCCTGCCGACGCGCTCGCAGGCGAAGGCGGCGTGCAAGTCGCGCTCAGTCCGTCGCTCGCAGCGAGCCTCGACGGGGTGCGCGATTGGATGCGCGAGTATCCGTATTCATGCCTCGAGCAACGCGTCTCGCGCGCGGTTGCGCTTGGCGATCCGAAACTGTGGAGCGCCATCATCGCCGATCTCCCGTCCTACATCGATTCCGACGGATTGCTGAAATATTTCCCGAATATGCCGCGCGGCAGTGAGGTACTCACTGCATATGTAGTTTCAATAGCACATGCCGGCGGACTGACTATTCCGCCCGATTCCGAAACTACCATCACGAACGGTTTGCGCGCTTTCGTCGAAGGCAAGAATGCTTTCGCTGGCCCGATCCTCGCCGCCGACTTGCCGCTTCGAAAACTCGCCGCGATCGACGCGCTCGCGAGCGCCGGCAAGGCCGACCCGAAGCTGCTCGCCAGCGTCACGATCGAACCTAATCTCTGGCCCGACTCTGCTGTGATCGATTGGTGGAGTATCGTGCTGCGCCTGCCGCAGTTGAAGGATCGCGACCGCCGCTTGAACGAGATCGAGCAGGTCATGCGATCGCGCCTGAATCAGCAGGGAACCGCGATGCATCTCGCGAGCGACGCGCGCAATCACATGTGGTGGCTGATGGTGTCGCCCGATCGCAACATGGTGCGCCTCGCCGTGCTCCTGCTCGACAACAATCTCTGGCACGACGACCTGCCGCTCCTGTTGCGCGGTGCGATCGCTCTGCAATCGCGCGGCGCGTGGCCCGAAACGATCACCAATGCCTGGGGCACTGTTGCGGTGAATAAATTCGCGCGCGCATTCGAGTCCGCGCCGGTCGCGGGCGTCACCACGGCCTCGATGCTCGCCGCCGCGCAGAAACTCGATTGGGTGCACGATCCGCAAGGCGGAACTCTCTCCTTTGAATGGCCTGCGGCCCAAGCGAATCTGAAGCTCGAGCATTCCGGCAGCGGAAATCCGTGGGCCGAGGTTCGTGCGCTCGCCGCGATTCCTCTCTCGCAGCCGTTTTCCAGCGGCTATCGAATCACTCGCACGCTGACTCCAGTCGAAGCCGGGCGCAGCGCCGGATGGAAACGCGGCGAACTGGTCCGCGTACAACTTAAAATCGAAGCGCAGACCGCCATGACGTGGGTCGTCGTCAACGATCCGATTCCCGCCGGCGCATCGCATGTCGGCGCCGGCCTTGGCCGCGACTCGCAAATCGCTGCGAGCGGCGAAAATCAAACCAACGACACCTACGTCTGGCCCGCTTTCACCGAGCGCGCCTTCGACGGATTGCGCGCCTACTACGATTACGTGCCCAAAGGCAGTTTCGATATCGAGTACACGATTCGCCTCAACCAGGCGGGCACTTTCAACCTGCCCGCGACGCGCGTCGAGGCCATCTACCAACCCGAGATGCTCGGCGAATTGCCCAACGCGCCGTTCGAGGTTGCGCCGTGATGCGCGTCGGCGGATACATCTCGATCGGCGTCATCGCTATCGCTGTTGTCTGGATGCTATGCGCGCCGTCGCCTCCCACTTTTACCGGCGTGCGCGACCGCTGGCGTCCGTCCGATCTTCAATTGCTCGACCGCTACGGAGAGCCGGTTCACGAGTTGCGGATCGATCGATACGGCCGGCGCCTCGCCTGGACTTCGCTCGACGAAATTTCTCCGGCGCTCAATAGGATGGTCGTCGCCGCCGAGGATCATCGCTTCTGGAGCCATCGCGGCGTCGATTTCGTCGCGCTGCTCGGATCCGTGTCGCATGCACTTACCGATCATCACGGCCGCGGCGCCAGCACGATCACGATGCAACTCGCGTCGCTGCTCGATTCGAATTTCGCGCGCACCAACGCCCCTCGCACCGTCTTTCAGAAACTCCGCCAGATTCGCGCCGCGCTCGCTATCGAACGATCGTGGACCAAGCGCGAAATTCTCGAGGCTTACCTCAACCTCGTCACCTATCGCGGTGAATTGCAGGGCGTTGGCGCGGCGGCGCGCGTGATGTTCGCCAAGTCGCCGCACGGCATCGACGCATCCGAGGCTGCGATCCTCGCCGCATTGATTCGCGCACCCAACGCCCGCCGCGATTCGGTCGCGCGTCGTGCCGAGGCTCTGCTCGCGAAACCTGAATTCGATTCCTCGCCGCGTGACGGTGTGTCCGCCGCGATCGATCGCGCATTCGCCGAGCATCGAGGCGCGTTCGCACGCATCACGCTCGCGCCGCATCTCGCCGAGCGCCTGATGCGCGGCCGCACCGGCGCGCTCCGCTCCACCCTCGATCGCGATCTCCAGCGTTTCGCCGCCGAGACTCTCCGCAGGCACGTCGCCGAAGTTCGCGATCGTCGCGTTGACGACGGCGCCGTCATCGTGATCGAAAACGCCACCGGTGAAGTGTGGGCTTACGTCGGCGGCGCCGGCGATCTCTCCGCCGCGCCGTACTTCGACACCGTCCGCGCGATTCGCCAGCCCGGCTCGACCCTCAAACCTTTTCTCTACGCGCTCGCCCTCCATCAACATCTGCTCACTGCCGCTTCGATGCTCGAAGATACGCCGCTCGAAATCTCTGAACCGCGCGGCATCTATCGCCCGCTTGATTACGATCGCCGGTTTCACGGCCTGGTCTCGATGCGCACTGCGCTGGCCTCTTCGCTTAACGTTCCCGCCGTGCGCACCGCCGATCTGATTGGGCTCGAACCGTTCGCGCGCAATCTGCGCCAACTTGGATTCCGCGGCCTCAGCGAAGAGGGCGATTACTACGGCGCGGCGCTCGCGCTCGGCTCCGCCGACGTGAGTCTTTGGGAACTCGCCAACGCGTATCGGACTCTCGCCAACCGCGGCGACTATTCGGAGCCGCGGCTCATTCCGCGCGCCAGCACTGAAGATTCGCGCACCTCGATCTATTCGCCCCAGGCCGCGTTCGTGATTTCCGATATTCTCGCCGACCGCGCCAGTCGCAGCGCCACCTTCGGCCTCGAGAACAGCCTCGCCACGCGCTACTGGAGCGCCGTCAAAACCGGCACCAGCAAGGACATGCGCGACAACTGGTGCGTCGGCTTCACCCGCCGCTTCACCGTCGGCGTGTGGGTCGGAAATTCTTCGGGCGCGCCGATGCGCGACGTCACCGGCGTCACCGGCGCCGCTCCGGTCTGGCTCGACGTGATGAACTATCTGAACGATCGGCTCGGCAGCCGGGAGATCGCGCGCCCGCCCGGCGTCGTCGCGAGCGTCGTGAATTTTCCCGACGCGATCGAGCCGCCGCGGCGCGAATGGTTCATCGCCGGCACCGAACCGAATTTTCCCGCGCCGCATCTCGATCATCAGATCGCGCGCATCACTTCGCCCACGCCCGGCACTACCGTCGCGCTCGATCCCGATCTGCCGCCCCGCTCGCAGCGCATCGCATTCGCAGCGCGCGATACTCCAGCCGACTCGCGATGGATACTCGACGGCCGCGGTTTCGCGCCTGCTGCTAGCATCGCGCTCTGGCCGCCCGCCCCCGGCGCGCACACGCTTACCCTTATCGACGCATCGGGACGCGCGCGCGATTCCATTCCGTTCTCGGTGCGCGGCTCGAATTCGCCCGCGCCTGATGATCGCGACGCCGCAAAGCAGTTAGAATGATCGCGCCCTGCAATCTTATGAAAGCTGCCTGTAAGGTGGGCTCAACATGATCGTCGTCACTGGC
>NZ_JAUSKL010000028.1 GCF_030646925.1 Candidatus Binatus sp.
GGGCCCCGCGAACAGTCCGAGCGGGCCGTAAACTTCGAGTCCGCCGAGAATTCCGAGAAACAGCGCGAGCGTCGGCAGTCCGGTGCCATGGCGCATCGCGAGCGGCTTGATAAAATTGTCGATGACGGCGAGCGCGATCGAGCACCAGATCACCAGTCCGATCGCCGACGACCATCCGGACGCGTAGCCGAGGTAGAGCGTCGCGGGAATCCATACCAGCGCGGTACCGCCGATCGGCATCAGGCCCGCGGCGGCGGAAGCGATCGCGAGAAAGAGCCAGTAAGGCACGCCGAAAATCAAAAGCCCGAGCCCGATCGTCACGCCCTGCAGCACCGCCGTCAGCATCAGGCCGCGCATCACCGACGACAGCGTGGTGCGCAGCGTATCGAAGATCGCTTTCTTGTCGTCATCGTGCAGCGGAGTCAGGTTGCGGAGGCTCCGCACGTAGTCGTCGCCGTCGCGCAGCATGTAGAAGAACGCGAGCAGCGCGATACCGAAATCGAACACGAAACCGAGGACGTTCCTGGCGGCCTGCGTGGCGTTTCGGACCATGTAGTCGCTGGTAGCCTTCGCCGCTTCCATCGTGAGCCTCGGCAATTCTTCGTCCACCGAATAGCCATGCTCGCTAAGCCGCTTGACGATCCACGCGCCGAACTCAGTGCGCATCGCCCAGTCGTGCATCTTGACCAGGCCGCCGCTCTGCACCAGCGCGGTCGCTTCGGCGTAGAGCGATTGCGCCTCCATCACGAGCCGTCCCGACAGCCAGAAGATCGGCAGAATAACGACCAGCAGCACCACCACCGTGATTATCATCGAGGAGAGCGAACGCCGCTTGACGTATTTGTCCACTTCGATCAGCGCGGGATGAGCCATAAAGGCGAGCAGGATTCCCCACGCGATCGGCGTGAGGAACGGCGTCAGCAAGCCGTAGAGCTCGAAGGCCATCGCGGCCAGGAAGCCGAAGAAGAAGAGCTGGACGATACGTTCGCGATCCATGGATGGTGATGGCGCCGGCCCGCGGGCGGGCGCGATCAGCGCGTGAGCTTAGCAGAAGGCCTCGCAATGATCGTCAGGGGCGACGGCCCCGATGGTGCGCGCCAGTTTCGGGCGCGAGCGGCGGCTTAAGAAATGTGGAGCGGCCCCTGGGGTGCGCAAGTCGAAATATGAGTAATGATCGCGCGCGGTCCTACTGCGGAAACTCGACGGTCGCGGTGCCAGTCACCAGGCGCTCCGCTTCTTCGTTCTCGATCCACACGTCGATCTCCGCCGTCCGATCGTCGGGATTGGTATTCGTCACGAAGCCGTGAATCGTCATCGCGTGATCGGGCTGCACTGGCACACGATAGGTTGTGCCCAGCCTGATAAGGCGCGCGCCGCCGAACCCGATCCAATCCGTCACCAGCTTCGACAAGAGCCCGAGGCTCATGTTGCCCGGCAGGATTATCCCGGGGAGGCCTTCTTTCTTCGCGGCTGCTTCGTCGGTGAAGCGGCCCGCGATCTCGCCGAAGCCCGCGGCCTTCGCATACGCGCGGCATTGATCCTTGCTGACCGTGAGCTCGAGTGGTCCGAGCGTGTCGCCGATATTCACTTCGTCAAACTTTTTCACTTTCTTCGAATCCCGCGCGCGCGTCAGGGCCGGTTCATGAAGCGATGGTCGATATGCGCGACCGTTTCGTTGTTTTGATTGGTGAGCGTGGAACGGATCACGACGAACACCATCGAGCCGGTGCGCCCGGTCTTCTCGTAGATTTCTTTCACGTGCGAGCTCAGCGAAATTTTGTCGCCCGGATGGATCGGCGCGACGAATTCGACATCCTTGCCGGCGTCGAAGCCGCGTCTTCCGAAGCGCGGGATGTGCTCGAAGAAATGCCGTCCGTTGCGAAACGTCACCGCAAACGACGGCGGCGCGACGATTCCGCCGTAAGGCCCGGTTTTCGCCGCCGCCGGATCCGTGTACAGCGGATTGCGCTCGCCCAGGGTTTCGCAGAAGCGCTCGATCATGTCGGGCCTAACTTCGACCGGATCGGTGTGCTCGAAAACCTTGTTGATTATCGTTGGATCGTAGTCGACCATCGCTACCTCGTTACCTTGTCTCCACCGCGACGGCGTGCGGCACCACTTTTCTGCGCGGCCGAAAATCGACTGCTTCGTATGCGCCGGTTTTGAGTTCCCGCACCAGCCCCTCGAGGTCCTTGATATCGGCGGCAAACCGCGTCGCGCAAAGCCCGATCAAACTCACCAAATGGCTGTCCGATCCGCCCGTCGATGCGTACCCGTACTTCGCGATCAGTTCGTCAGCGCGCGCGTCCTCGCCCTTGCGCGATCCGCCGTTCAGCGCCTCGACCGCGACGACGTTCTCGAGCGACGGCTTCGATTCGTAATGCTCGTAGAGCCCGATGTTCGGACGCCCCGGATGGCACGGCACGACGATTCCGCCCATCCGCGCGACTTCATCGATCACCGTCTGCGCGTCGAGCCTGATATTCGAAAAATCGAAGCGCGCGAGCATGTCGTCGTTTACGCCGAAGACCAGCATGTGCCCGTAATTCGTTTCGACTTCCGACGCGCGCAGCACCATGATTCCGAACTTGTCCTCGAGATGGCGATAGTCCGCCGCGCGATTGAACTGGCGATGCTCGGTCAGGACGATTCCGTCGAGCGGGCGCTCGGCGCGGCGCAACTTGATCCAGTTGAGGTACGCCTCTACCGGTGCGCGGCTGTCCTCCGATGCTTCGCTATGAGTATGCAGGTCAAGGGTTGTGCTCACCAGGTTTGCGTCCTCACCTCGCCGGGCGAAATTTCGCGAGCGTCACTTCGGGCGTGACGTCCTCGTATACGACCTCGACGGGCATGTCTATTCTAACCTGATCGGGTTGGCAGTCGACAAGGTTGGTGAGCATTTTCACGCCCTCGTCGAGTTCGACATAAGCCATGATATACGGCAGCGATTCGCGAAATCCCGGCACGTTGTTCTGATACGTCGCGGTGAAGGTATAGACCTTGCCGCGCCCGCTGCACTTCACCCATTCGGTGCGCGGCGACAGGCAGTTGGTGCACATCGCGCGCGGATAATAGCGGACGTCGCCGCAATCGCGGCATTTCTGGATGTACAATTCATGGCGCTGGAGCGCTTCCCACCACGGCCGGTTTTCTTCGTCGAGATGAGGTAGCGGCTTCGAATATTTCGCTGGTTTATTTTCCGCCATGATATCGCCTACTGATTGCCGAGAATTAAAGTTGCGCCCGAGTGCCGCAGGCCGAGCGCGCCGCCAGTGCCGTGCGCGAGCGCGATCTTGCAATCCTTCACCTGGCGCGGACCGCATTCGCCGCGCAGTTGTTTGGCCGCTTCGATCACGAGAAAAATTCCGCGCATCCCCGGATGATTCGATGACAGCCCGCCGCCGTCCGTGTTGATCGGAAAATCGCCGTCGTAGCGGAGCCGTCCACCCGAGACGAACGCGCCGCCTTCGCCGCGCTTGCAGAAGCCGAGATTTTCGAGCGTCGCGATCACCGTGATCGTGAACGAATCGTAGATCATGGCGAAGTCGATATCCTTGTGCGTCACGCCGGCGCGCTCGAACGCGAGCCGTCCCGATTGCGCCGCCGCGATTTCGAGAAAATCGCGCTGGCCGCGCGCCGCGTGCCGCACCGTCTCACCGGCGCCGAGAATATAGACCGGCTTTTTCTTCAAATCGCGCGCGCGCTCGGCCGACGTGATCACCAGCGCGCCGCCGCCGTCGCTGATGATGCAGCAATCGAGCAGATGCAGCGGCGACGAGATGATCCGCGACGCAAGCACGTCTTCGACCGTGATCGGATCGCGATACTTGGCCGCCGGATTCATCGACGCGTGCATCCGCATCGTGACCGCCACCTCGGCCAGTTGCTCGGGCGTGGTGCCGTAATCGTGCATGTGGCGCTGCGCGATCATCGCGTACGCGCCGACCGTGGTCGGGCCGAACGGCCCTTCATATTGATCGCAGGGGTCGCCGCCCATTGTGCCAAATCCGCCGGTGCCGACTGCGAATCGCGACGACGACGCCGTCGAGCCGTACACCACGACGCATACATCGCAAAGCCCGGCGTGAATCGCCGCCGCCGCGTGCGCCGTATGCGCGACGAATGACGATCCGCCAATCGAAGTCGAATCGACGAAATTCGGCGTCAGGTTCAGGTAGTCGCAAAAACTGATGATACCCATGCCGGTCATGCCGATCCCGGCGGTGCAAACTCCATCCACATCCTTGATCGTGAGGCCGGCGTCGTCGAGCGCGCCGCGCACGCTCTCGCCCATGATTTGAAACAAACTTTTGTCCGGGGCGAAGCGAGTCGGATGCTCGTACACTCCGGCGACTGCAGTCTTGCCACTTAGACTCATTACAGATTCCTACTTCAGCTCTGAGACGAATTGTTCGATCGCGGCGTTGTACTCGGCCGGGCGTTCGCGCGGGATGAAGTGTCCCGCGTCCGCGATGATGCTCACTTTCGCGCCGCGAATCTTGCCCGCCATGAACTCAGCGTCGGCGGGCGTCGTGCTTTGATCGTCGGCGCCCGCTATCACTAGAGTTTGTTTGTCGATCTTCGCGATCGAGTCGCGCAAATCGACCTGCGAGCACGCTACGATGTCTGTGTATCGAACGCGCGGATCGGTCTTGATTTGTTCCATCCAGCCTTCGCGCACGACCTCGAAATTTTCCTTGATCGTTTTTGGCGAGTAGCCGTCGGTGTTGAACGCCTGCGGCGCGCGGCCCATCGTCACCGCGCGCAGCGCTTCGACGCGCTCTGCCGCGATATTGAACTTGGCCGCGGTGCAACTCAGGATCAACGCCTCGACGCGGCCCGGATGGCGCAACGCGAGATCCATCGCGATCGCGCCGCCCATCGAATGCCCCAGCATGACCGCGGATTTTATTTCGAGCGCATCGAGGAACGCCGCGATAAAATCCGCGTAGTCGGATATCGTGCGCAATCCTTCGACGCCGGCCGACCGGCCATGCCCCGGCAAGTCCAGCGCGATCGGGGTGTGATTCTGGTCGAGCGTTTCGCCCTGGCGATGCCACGTGTGGCCGTTCGATCCTGCGCCGTGGATGAACAGGATTTTTTTGCCGCGCGAGAAATCCGGGATCACGTCCGGCAAGGTCGTCGCGCCGCGATAGTAATAGTAGGTCGCGTATCCTTTTACTTCGGTATATTTCGTCGGCATCGAATTGACGCGAACTCCGCCAATAGCTTTTGCCGGTTAGCTATTCGGTTGAGAGCACGCTTGTCAAACGGTGCGACCCGCGCCGGCCGGACCAGGCTTCAGGTTCGTTCTGAAGTTCGCGCCTTGCGGCCTTTGCGCCGTGGCGGCGGGGATCCTTCGCTATGTGACGAGGCGGTCTGCTGCTCTGCCCAGCGATCGATTACCGCGCGATCGAAGCGCCAGAGGTTTCCGGTACGAAAGCCGGGGATGCGACCCGCTCGCAGCAGCCGATAGATGGTCGTGGGATGTACGCGCAGGTACTCCGCCAACTCCGGGATCGTCAGCGTCGCTTCGGCTACCGACGATGGCTGCGAAGACGCAGTGGCCGTATCCGCTTTGGGCTCGGCGGTACCCCTTTTCCCCTTTGGCATGCTTTGACGCTCGATATCGCGAAATTTCAACTCCTAGCGTCCGATCCTTGCGCAGATGTGTCAATCGCAAATCTGCTCCTGCCGCTCATCTTTTGGATGTCTCTGTCGCACGAGCTTTGTGTGGCGCTTGCCGATCCCGCCGCAGTTTGCGGTATGTATTGCCACGGGTCGCCGGTTCAGCCGGCGCCCGGCTGACAACGAGATCGACGCAGGAGGCATTGGCGATGCAATACGAAGCAATCGAAGTCCGCAACGACGGCCCAATCACGTGGCTCACGCTGAATCGACCGCACAATCTGAACGCGCTAAGCGCCCAGATGGTCGCGGAGCTCGAAGATTTTCTGCATCGATTGCACACCGATTCCACCACCCGCGTGGTCGTGATGAAGGGCGCGGGCCGGGCGTTTTGCGCAGGCCTCGACCTCAAGGAGCAGAATTGCGGCAGCACCGGTCTCGGCACCACCACCACCGACACGATCGAGGTCCAGCGCCGGATGAGCGATCTTACGCGCGCGATGCATCGCGCGCCGCAACCGTTCATCGCGGCGATTCGTGGGCCCGCCGCCGGCGGAGGATTCGCGCTCGCGCTCGCCTGCAACGTCCGGATCGCGGGCGAATCGGCGCGCTTCAACGCCGCCTTCATTCGCATCGGGCTGAGCGCCTGCGATATGGGCGTCAGCTATTTCCTGCCGCGCACGGTGGGAAGTTCGGTCGCATACGAACTGCTGCTGACGGGCCGCTTCATCAATGCGCAACGCGCGCTCGCGACCGGCCTCGTCTCCGAACTGGTGCCGGACGCGGAGGTCGATAGCGCCGCGGCCAAACTCGCGCAGGAAATGATCGAGACTTCGCCGCTCGGGCTAAGGCTCACCAAGGAATGTGTCGCGATGAGTATCGACGCGGGCAGTCTCGAGCAGGCGATCGCAATCGAGGATCGCAACCAGGTGCTATGCGTGCGCGCGGGGTATATCGAAGAAGGCGCGCGGGCGTTCCTCGAGAAGCGCAAGCCAAAGTACGCTGCGCGCGCGTAGCCGGCGACAAAAAGAAAAAGGAGCGATCGAATGATCGCTCCTCTCGATAATTCTTCGAGCCGTGATTGCGTAGGCGATCAGCGCGCCGCCATCGTCGTCATCTCGCTCATCCGCGCCACCAGGTACTCCGGCTGGCCGTTATGCCAGACGCGCAGCTCGACGCGCTGCCCCGGATGGTATCCCGCGACCAGGCTGTTCAGCGCGCTCCCGTCCGGAATGGTCTGGCCGTCGAATGCACTGATCACGTCGCCCGGCTGGAGTCCCGCCTTGTCGGCCGGCGAGCCGATAAATACCGCTTCGACTTTCGCGCCCCAAACGTCGGGCGCCGAGCCGGTGGTCACGCCGAAATAAGCCGGACCGTCGGCGCTGATCACATCCGGATGCAGAAAATGCGCGCGGCGAACGCCCGGGACCTGCTTGACGACTTCGCGGATCTTCTCCGCTTCATCGACGCTGTACACCTGGCCGGCCAGATACGTATCGCCCCTGGCCCCGACCGACACGCCGATATCGGGGAACGCGCGCGACCTGAGTTCGTCCTTGATATTGATTTCGAGCTCGGAGGGCTTTACGCGCTTGCGCGCAGACGGGATGACATCCGAGTCGGCGAGGATCACGAGGGTGGTGATGGAATCGCCGGCGTCGATGTCGGCGCCGCTCTTGAGCGGCTGCGTCGCGATATTCTGCGACATCAATGCGGGCACCTTCTGCCGCAACTGGGGCGATCGCGTCAGCCATATCGCCGCAAAGATCATCAGCGCCGCGCCGGCCGCGGAGATCGCGAAATCGCGCCGCCGATTTGGGTTTGCAACTCGTCCGGCAGTCGGGATCGACTCGTCGTCTTCATCCGCATCAAGCCGCCCCTCCGCGAGGTCGGCAACATCCTTGCGGAAAGCTTCCTCGGCCGCGGCAAGGAGTTCGAGCTGCTGCAGCGTCTGCGGGATGCCGTCGATGATCGGCACGATCTGAGCGCTGTCACCTGATTTTTCGTCGAAGAAACCTTCGATTGCCGCAAGCCGCTCCGGCGCGAGTTCGTCGGCGTTTTCCGCTTTCAGATCCTCGCGGCGATTCGCGAAATCAGCGTAATGAACGTTCGAGCCGGACGCTTCGTTCTTCTTCGGCCCCAGACCTCGCTCGCGGGCGAATTTTCGCAACGCTTCTTCCAGCGTTGGAATGTTAGCGCGTGGCTTTCCCCCGTTGTTGCTCATGCTGCTGCCACTCCGAGCGATTTGAACGCATCCAGATAACGATTGGTGCGTTCCCCTTCTTTGTAGCAGACGAAAAGTTTAAAGGCCAACGAATCGGCGTTATTTTTTAACAAAGTGGCGGATTTTTTGCCGCCGCTCAGATCTGATGCGACGAGCGGGAACCGCGCCCCGATCATCGATTATGACTCGTTCCGGACAATCAACGTGAGGCTAGATCGCTTTCGCTCACGCTAGATCGCTTCGCTCACGGCGTCCTCGCGCTGGGTCGGTTTCGGCCGCGATTGCAGCGCCGTGTAGTGGCGCATCTGCTCGCCGATATAGACCTGGCGCGGACGCGCGATCTTCTGCTCCGGATCGCGCACCATCTCGGCCCACTGCGCCATCCATCCCGAAGTGCGCGGAATCGCAAATAGCACCGGGAACATGTCCATCGGGAAGCCCATCGCCTGGTAGATGATCCCCGAGTAGAAATCGACGTTCGGATACAGTTTGTGCGAGATGAAGTAATCGTCTTGCAGCGCGATTCGTTCGAGCTCGATCGCGATATCGATCAGCGGATTGCGGCCCGTGACTTCGAACACCTGCGCCGCCATCTCCTTCAGAATCTTCGCGCGCGGATCGTAGTTCTTGTACACGCGATGGCCAAAGCCCATCAGGCGCCGGTCGCCGTTCTTCACCTTCTTGATCATGTCGGGAATCGCCGATACCGAGCCGATATCCATCAGCATCCGGATCGCCGCTTCATTGGCCCCGCCGTGCAGCGGCCCGTAAAGCGCGGCGATCGCCGCGGCCGCGGCGGCGTACGGATCGGGCTGCGAGCTTCCCACCGAGCGCATCGCGTTGGTCGAGCAATTCTGCTCGTGGTCGGCGTGCAGGATGAACAGCACGTCGAGCGCCCGCTCGAGCACGGGATTGGGCTTATACCGTAGCTCGGTCATCTTGAAGAGCATCGAGAGCAGGTTGCCGGTGTAGCTGAGCTCATTGTCCGGATACACATAGGGCAGGCCCTTGGTATGCCGATAGGCGAACGCCGCGAGCGTCGGGATTTTTCCGATCAGGCGGCGGGTCTGCAGCCGGCGCGACTCGAGATCGTGGATATCCTTGGCGTCGAGATAAAAAGTCGAGAGCGCGCCGACGGTCCCGACCAGCATCCCCATCGGATGCGCGTCGTAGCGATAGCCCTCCATGAATTTTTTGATGTTCTCGTGGACCATCGTGTGAATCTTGATGTTGTTCTCCCAGCGACCGTAATGGTCGCGATCGGGGAGCTCGCCTTTCACGATCAGGTACGCAGTCTCGAGGTAATTGCTCTTCTCGGCCAGCTCCTCGATCGGATAGCCGCGATAGCGCAGGATTCCCTTGTCGCCATCGATGTATGTGATGCGGCTCTTGCATGAGGCCGTATTGGTGAACGCCGGGTCGTATGACATCAGGCCGAAGTCGTCGTCCGCGACCTTGATTTGCTTGAGCGCCGCGGCGCGAATCACGCCGCCCTCGTCGATCGCGATCTCATAATGCTTGCCGGTGCGATTGTCGGTGATGCTCAGTGTGTCCTTCGCCATCGTTCTCCTCGACTTTATTATGCTTGCAAAAATCGCCCGCCAAATCGACATTTGCTTAAATTCACTGGCGCATTGACCCGGCAAGCATCCTTCGCGTTCAACATATATACGGTATGGAACATTTCGTGTCCAAACCCGCGCGCAACATTTTTCGCGCCTTTTCTTTTCACGGTCCGCGATCGGAAAATATCGCGCGACCGACTTGAAATTCGCCGAGGATCGCAATGAAGTTCGAAATCTGCATCGACGTGGACGATGTCGATCGAGCGGTCGAGTTTTACGGGCGCGGCCTCGGCCTGAAGATCGAGCAACGGCGCGCGGCGTGGGCCAAAGCTGCGACTGCGGTGACGTCGTGACCTGCGGCGATGGCCTGCTGGAGGGCTTGGCGACCGATACCCCCGGTCGCCGCGAAGATCGTGAGCTTCATATTTTGCTCCATGCTCAGTGAAGGTGCTTAATGATGGATCGAGCGTCCGGGGTGCTAGGAGTTCATCGGCGTCCGCATCTGTACGGGTAACTCGCTGCCGGGTAACTTGTGCTCCGGCATGTGAAAAACATACTAAGCTCAATTATTACTAACAGGGCGAAGCCCGCATCTTTACACAACGGGAAGCCTGAAACCTGCGGGAGGTTTCAGAAATTCTTCTGCTTCTTGCCCCTGTCCATTTCACTCCGCTCCAGTTTTTTTTCAAATCGCTGAGCGCGTGCATCCGTCGGGCGCGCGTTGCTCCGGGCGCCTGCTAATGCAACTGTTTTAGGTAGAGTAGATTTCGCAGAACGATTTCGGAAGAAGCGCAAAAGCATGATCGAAAAAATTATCGCGGGCGTGTCGGGATTCGTTATCGCGACCATCTCGGCGCTCGGTTACGGCGGCGTGGCGCTCCTGATGGCGATCGAAAGCGCGTGCATCCCGCTGCCGTCGGAAGTGATCATGCCGTTTTCGGGATACCTGGTCGCGACCGGCCGCTTCAATCTCCAACTGGTCGCGATCGCCGGCGCAATCGGATGCCTGCTCGGGTCATACGTCGCGTATTACGTCGGCGCATACGGCGGCCGCAGATTTATCGAGCGCTACGGACGCTACGTGCTGATCGCGCCCCACGAACTCGAGATCGCCGATCGATTTTTCATGCGCTGGGGCTCGCACGCCGTCTTCTGGAGCCGCTTGCTGCCGGTGGTGCGCACCTTCATCGCGTTCCCGGCCGGCGTAACGCGGATGCCCCTGCTGCCGTTCTCAATCTACACGCTGATCGGTTCGTACTTCTGGTGCCTGATGCTGGCCTATGCCGGGATGAAATTCGGGCAGCATTGGGATGCGCTCGCGCCGTACTTCCATCGCTTCGACGCGGTGCTCGCAGTGGCGATCGTCGTCGCCGTGGCGGCGTTCCTCTACTACCGAATCAACGGACTCGCCTCCGCGCCGACAGTCGAGCACGACTGAAACTTGAAGCGGAGCCAAGCTGGTTAATCCTATGGCCGATGAAGAAACGCGCGACAAACCCAACCCCGAACTGCCCGATCCGTCGGACCTCGAAGAGGTGCTGGCGAGTATCGATCCGACGCCGGTGCGGATGGCGCATGACTATCTGAATCAATCGGGCATCGAGTCGTTCGTGTTCGACACCGCGTCGTCGCGGATGCTCGGCACTACTGCGGCGGTGCCGGCGCGCCTGATGGTCCATGCCGACGCGGCCGCGGAAGCGCGCAAACGCCTGAAGGACTTGGGCTTCGAAGATTAGGGGAGATTGGCACTTCGCGAGCTAAGTCGTCCGGCCGACGTTGGCCCTCAGCCAGTGGGCAAGCCTATCGAAAGTGAAATCGTTGGTGGCGTAGAGGCTCGTAACGAATGCGTATGTCTCGGGCGCCGTTGCCGTGAGCTGCGCGCCGTTGATCGTTAAAAAAGTATAGGTGGCGGCAAAAGCCGTTCTTTTATTACCGTCTATGAAGGGGTGATTCTGCGCAAGGCTCTCCCAGAGCGCAGCAGCCTCCTCGATCAGGTCTGCGTAGTAGCCAGTCTGAGGCCGATAGAGAGCGGCTTCGAGTAGTCCCTGGTCTCTGATGCCGTGTGAACCGCCGTAGCGTTCAATCTGATCGGCATGGATCGCCAACACTTCCACAAGCGTGAGATGGTCGCTCATTCAGCGAGCTTTTTGTAAAGGGGGCCGTACCTTTCGTGGCTGGCGAGATAGACTCCCATCACCTGCGGTCGCGGCCGGGCGTTCTTGTGCTTGTCGATCAAGTCGGACAGCGCTTCATCGACAAGCGCCTGAAGTTGCCGGCCTTCCTTTTGCGCGAGGCTGCGCACAGTCTTGATAACATGCGAATCGACTTGAGTTGCGAACTTTTCCCGGTTGCGAGCCACGATAATTCTCTCCCGGAATCTATCATGACAAATCATGAAACATCAAGTACGATGGGGCTCGCGCGTCATGTCAAATTCGCCCTCAACCGTCTAAAAATTCGAAGTTGCATCTTGATTTTGAATAATTTGGTGCGTAGTATGACGGATAAGAATTTGGAGGAATAGACTATGGCAAGCAAAAAAGTCGACGCGCTGACCAAAATGGACATCATCCATACTGCAAAGAATTTTTACTGGAAGCGGCAGATGCCGAAATGGACGGTGATCGTTGTCGACAGAGAGCTTCCAGTCCGACCATTGGTGCTTGAAGCGGCGCGTGTGGCACCAAACGACCCGACGAACTCTCACCAAGCGGTCGCAAAGCTGAAGAGCTTCGGGTTCGAAGTCCGTTACGAAGGTAGAGCAGTCTAACCCCTGGCGCGGCTCGCTGCGGTTCTTTGGTTCAACGCACCGCCACCAGCTCTCGTGACGGACTTTGTTTCGCTTAGAATATTTGCTTGATGTCCTGGCACTTAGAAGATATTGAGCGGAACTGGCTTAAGGGTGCCGCGATTGCGGTGACCCCCGAGGAATTGGTCGACGCGTTCGACCGGACTGAGGCCATCTTCGGTCGCGAGTGGCTAAGGGCGCGCAACGCGACGGCATGGGGCGCCGCCCCGACGCTTGAGGTTGTGCGCACAGGAATTAAGCTCGCCGCTCTCGATGGCGTAGTTGGCGCAGAGAAATTAATTGAACGGGTTCGCGCGGGCGAGACGTCCGCGGACGCCGAATTGACCGCGGTCTATTTGTTGCGGCACTCAAGGTCAACAGCCGAAATTGAGCTATACCCACCGATTTCTGTCGCCAATCGTACCCGCGTGCCTGATTTCCGAGTGCGGGATCGGCTAGATCCTTGGACTTACATCGAGGTAGCTCGCCCCGATATCTCCGATACTCAAAGGCGCGCGAATTCAGTACTTGGACGGCTCACTGAGATCGTTTACTCCCTCAAGAAGTCGTTCACCCTAGAGGTTTTTCTTCTTCGGGAACCGACTGACGGCGAAATTGAGCAGCTCGCGACAGATGCAACTGCGTTCTGCCGACATGAAGGGCTCGCTAAAGAATACGTCGGGAATCTGGCTATTTTGCTTTTGAATCATGCGCCTCCCAACGTGGTCACCCCGTATATACACCCGGAGGACGATCATCGGCCGCGTCTGGCGATGGCCAGGGTAATAGCAGGAGGCGATGAGCCCGCCAGACATGTCTCAGTCAGAATGCCTTATGCCGACGAGAGAGCCGAGGTATTCCTCAACTCAGAAGCAGAGCAGCTCCCGAAGAACGCCCCAGGATTCATCATGATCGACGTGTCGAGGGCGCCGGGCGGAATCAAGTCTTGGGTGCCACTGCTACGCCGAAGATTGCAGCCGCAAATTCATACGAGGGTGGGAGGAATCGGGTTGTTCACCGAGGGTTTCTTCCCGACAGACAGCGGCTTGAAATGGATATTCGAGACTGCGCTGATCGCTAATTCGCACGCAAAGTTGCCACCGCCTGAGTGGATAGGACTGGCAGTCGCTGAAGCAGGCAGTGCGGAATCAACACCAACTTAACGCTCTTCAGATTGGAAGGCGTCTGTCTAGGCCATTCAGAAAGGACGCTTCGGGTCCACCTTTGCGGCTAGCGAAGGGGAGGTGAGCGATTTGAAGTGGTGGCAATCCGGCATTTTCTATCAGATTTATCCGAGGTCGTTTGCGGATTCGAATCGCGATGGAATCGGCGACCTCGACGGCATCACTGCGCATCTCGATTACCTGAATGGCGGGCCGGACTCGCTTGGAATTGATGCGATCTGGCTGAACCCCATCAATCCCTCGCCGTTCAAGGATTGGGGCTACGACGTCAGCGATTACTGCGGAGTGCATCCGGACTACGGCGACCTCGCCGCGTTCGATCGCCTCGTGCGCGAGGCTCATCGCCGCAGTATCCGCGTGGTCGTTGACCTGGTGCCGAATCATACTTCGGATCAGCATCCGTGGTTTATCGAGTCGCGATCGTCGGCGACCAATCCCAAGCGCGACTGGTACCTCTGGGCGCCCGGGACCGCCGACAATCCGCCGAATAACTGGCAGAGCACGTTTGGCGGCCCGGCGTGGAAATACGACGCGCATACCGGCGCGTGGTACCTGCATATGTTTCTCGAAGAGCAACCCGACCTGAACTATCGGAATCCCGAAGTCATCGATGCGATGCACGACGTACTGCGCTTCTGGCTGGGTCGCGGCGCCGACGGATTTCGCATCGACGTGGTCGCGGGCCTTATCAAGGACGAGCAGTTGCGCGACAATCCGATTCGCGCGGCGCAGGATCCCGATATCCCGTGGTACGCGCAGGGCTCGCAGGATCCGCTCTACAGCAACGACCGGCCGGAGGTTCATCGCATCATTCGGGGCTTTCGCGCGGTCAGCGACAGCTATAAAGAACGGGTGCTGGTCGGCGAGACGTGGCCGCGCAACCAGGAGCATCTGGCGGATTATCTCAGGCCGGACGAGTTGCATCTCGGATTCAATTTTCGATTTTTGCATGCGCGCTACGAAGCGGCCCGCTTTCGCGCCGCGATCGAGCAGACCGAAAAATCATTCGGACCCGGCGCGTGGCCGACCTGGACGCTCTCGAATCACGACTTCATGCGGCATCTCTCGCGCTACGCGCGCGGCGGCGACGGCGAAGCGCGCGCGCGGGTCGCGGCGGTGATGATCATGACGCTGCGGGGCACTCCGTTCATCTACTACGGCGAGGAGATTGGGATGCGCGAAGTGAAAGTCCCCGGCGTCGTCAAGCGCGATCCGGTCGGGCGCGACGGATGCCGCACGCCGATGCAATGGTCATCGGCGCTTAACGGCGGATTCTCCGGGGCCGCCGAGACGTGGCTCCCGTGCGGCGATTTCAAATCGATCAACGTCGAAAAACAAATCATCGATCCGCGCTCGATGCTGTCGCTGTATCGGCATCTGATTCGACTGCGCAAAACGACTCCGGCGCTGGCCGACGGCAGCTATCGCAGTTTCGATGGCGGCCCGCATGATTGCCTCGTGTATCATCGCGAGGCGGCGTCGCAGCATCTAATCGTCGCGCTGAATTTCACCGCTGAGGCGCGCGAGATCGATACGCCCGCCGGAAAAATCCTGTTCAGCACCGCGCTCGATCGCATCGGAGAATCAGCCGGCGCATCGCTACGATTGGCGCCGAACGAAGCTGCGATTCTCGAAGTCTCGCCGGACTAGCTCACGTCGCGAGCGGTCAATTCTGTCGGAATCGACGCTATCGATTGTCGCTAAACTACAAGACATCCGGCGTGACAGGCTGCTATACATTTTGTAGGAGAGCGACGTCATGCCAAACGCCACTGATGTCCGATGGTTCAAGCAGCAATTTGCGAGCAAGATCGACGCAGCGATCCGCGGCACTCCGCTGAGCGTCGATCTGATCGCGGCGATCGCGTGCCAGGAGACCGGCTATATCTGGCAAGTCACGCGCAAGAAGGCGCTCGGGCTCGCACAGATTCTGGAACTGTGCGTCGGCGATACGCTCGACTCGGACCGCGGCCGTTCGGCTTTTCCCAAGACCAAGGCCGACTTGGTCGCGCGGCAAAATGGACAGGCGATGTTCGAGATCGCGCGCAGGGCGCTCGAAGATATGTCGCAGCATATCGCCGGCTATCGAGGAGCGGTGGGGCATCCCGACAAGTTCTGCCACGGCTATGGCATCTTTCAGTACGACCTGCAGTTCTTCCTCGATGACCCGGATTTTTTCCTCGGCAAGCGCTACGCCGACTTCGATGCGTGCCTCGCGAAGTGTCTGAATGAACTGAAACGAGGGCTGCGCAAGCTCGGTCTCGAGAACAACCAGACGCTGAGCGACTTTCAGATGGCGGCGCTCGGGATCGTGTACAACGCCGGCCGCTTCGATCCGCAAAGAGGACTCAAGCAGGGCCATCAAGACGACGGCAAGTACTACGGCGAGGCGATTTTCGATTTTATCCGGCTGTCGAAGACGGTCGCGGCGCCGGACGACGATTCCGCTTCGATGCCGGAGCCGGAGCCGGGCACCTCGACGCTGCCGCCGCCGACGCCGATCAGCGCGACGGGAGCGTTTTACGAAGTCGATGTTCGCGATCAGCCGCTCAGACTCCGCCGCGAGCCTGCGATCGATCCCGATGATCCCAGCGCCAACGTGATCACGCGGTTGCCTGACGGGCTGATCGCGCGCGCGGTGAACGATCAGGTCGTGAACGGCTTTCGCGAAGTGGAGACGAGCCTGGCGGGCGCGCATTATCGCGGGTTCGCGTCGGCGCAATTTCTGAAGCCGGCGCCTGACGTTGCCGACGTGCCGATCGTCACGCCCGCCGCGACGCCGCCCGACGCCGGTATCATCGCGGTGTACCTGAAGAACAACGACGGCACGATCACGCGGCGCTTCGAGCGTGCGGGCGCATACTCGCTGAACGAGGCAAGCCAGCCCGGCCGCACGGGAACGACTCCCGACGACTTGCGCCGCGAACTCGCGGCCATAATCGAGTGGCTTGCGGCGGATGACCCGGCGCATCTCCGATACGCGAAGCATGACGGCCTGACCTTCTGCAACATCTACGCTCACGACTATTGCTATCTTGCGGACGTCTATCTGCCGCGGGTGTGGTGGACGCCCGGCGCGATCGAGGCGCTCACGCGGGGCGAAAAAATCCGGCCGCGCTACAACGCGACGATCGAAGAGGCGCGCGCCAACGATCTCTTCCGATGGCTGCGCGACTTCGGTCCGCGCTTCGGATGGCGCCAGACCGGTACGGCGAGCAAGCTGCAACTCGAGGTCAACCAGGGAGCAATCGGCTTGATCGTCGCGCGGCGGAAGGAAGATGGACCGCCGGGGCATATCGTCGTCGTGGTGCCGGAGACCGAGGAGAATCGGGCGCAGCGCAACGATATCGGCGAGGTGATCGCGCCGCTATCGAGCCAGGCCGGTTCAATCAATTTTCGCTACGGTCTCGGCCGGCCGGGATGGTGGAACAGCGAACGATTCGCGGAGAGCGCGATGTGGCTGCACGGATGACGCGATTAATTGAAGCGATTCGATCGCACAAAAAAATAAGGGCCGGACGGCCGGCCCTGATCGAATCGTATCGAATCGAACTGCGTCAGGCGGTTGCAGCAGCACCAGCCTGCGTCGTGCTGGCGGTGAGCGTCGCGTGGAGCGCCTTCTGCCACTTGAGCGTCGAGAGTTCGTCTTCCGCGAACAGGCGCACCATCTCCCTGGTCTGATAGTCTTCCTTGATCGCCGCGGCGAACTCGAAAATCGGCCTGATGATTTCCTCCGGATTCGGAAAACGGGTCGCGCCGCGCGCGAGCTTCTCGAGATCGCTGATCGACGGATCGGAGATGTATGCGACGTTCTTGCGCGCTTCGTCCGTGTTGCGATCGGGCATCGTGCCGCCGAGTTCCTTCAGCCGCTGCGCGAAGACGCGGCCGTGGTACGCCTCGCGCTCGGCGACCATCTTGATACCGCCGCGGATGCAATCCGTCTGGCAGATCGCGAGCCACTTCGGCAGCGCCTCGCCGGCGTTGGTCTCGCCGACGCTCGCGGCCTCGAGGAACTTGACGATCGCTTCCCGCTCCGACGCATAGGTCTTGCCGAACGCGCGGAATCCGCCGTGGCCGTTGGACGCCTTGCCGTTGCCGTTTTCGAGCAGGCTCATCTCGTGTTCGAAAGTGGTTTCGCTGATGATGCCGGTCCGATACGCGCGGAGCAGTTGCTTGAATTCGAAATCTCGATTCATCGCTAGTACCTTCGGTTGGATGTCGGTTGGCTCTCGACGCTAGTGGCGCCGCCGCCGGATTGTCAAACGTCTTTGGATGCGGTTCCATCGCCCGTGAAACCGTGAGATAGATCGCAAAATCCCGGAAGCTGAGGTCATCGTCGTGAAAGCAATTGTCTTCGATAAGATTGGCGGGCCCGAAGTGATGAAGATCGCCGACGTGCCGCGCCCCGAGGTCAAGCCCGGCACGGTGCTGCTGCGCGTGCGCGCGGCCGGAATCAACTTCGCCGACACGCTCTTCAGGCAAGGGCAATACCTGATGCAACCGCAACTGCCGGACACGCCGGGGCTGGAATGCGCGGGCGAGATCGAGGCGATCGGCGCGGGCGTTACGAATCTCAAGGCAGGGCAGCGCGTCGCGGCGCTCGGCAGCAAGATGTATGCGGAGTATGCGCTCGCGCCGGCGGCGCAGGTGATCCCGATTCCCGACTCGACCAGTTTTGCCGAGGGCGCCGCGTTTCCGATCCAGGTGCTGACGGCGTGGCACATGCTTCACACTTCGCATCGAACCGGCCCGGGCCAGACCGTGCTGGTGCATTCGGCGGCCGGCGGCGTCGGAATCGTCGCGGTGCAGATCGCGAAGGCCGCGGGCGCGCGCGTGATCGGTACGGTCTCGAGCGACAGCAAGTTCGCGCTGGTTAAAGAGTATGGCGCCGACGACGTGATCAATTACTCGACGCATGATTTTGCCGCCGAGGCGAATCGTCTCACCGGCGGACGCGGCGTCGATCTGATCCTCGACGCGGTCGGCGCGACCACGCTCGAGAAGGGGCTCACCTGCCTCGCGCCGTTCGGTCATCTGATTCTCTACGGACGCGCGGGCGGGCCGCCCGAACCGCTCAACCTGTTCAAGCTGTTCGAGAAATCGATCAAGGTGAGCGGCTTCGTGCTCTACACCGTGACCGCGGTGCCTGAAGTGATGCGCCGCGGAATCGAGGAATCGTTCAAGCTGATGGCGAGTGGCAAGTTGAAGCTGGTCGTTGGCAAATCATTTCCGCTGGCCGAAGCAGCCGAGGCGCATCGGTTCATGGAATCGCGGCAATCGACGGGCAAGCTGATCCTGACGCCGTAGCTGCGCGCGGGCGGAGTCAGTCGCCGCACAGGTACTTGCGATAGACCGGCAGCGCGGGTTCGCTAGCGGCGTTGACCGTGCTCTTCAGGTCGTTGCGCCAGTTGCTATTGCCGACGCAGACGTACTTGAGGTCCTTCGCGCAGTCGTAGGCGTCCTTCATCAGGCCGACCTTGCCGATGTCTTCGGGCCGCGCAACGTTCGAGCTTTCGACGAAATAGACGAGTCCGTCGTCGCCGCGATGAACCGACGCGGTATCGAGATACGCGCGGCCGCTGCCGCCTTCGACGTCGAGCGATTTGGCGCCGGGCTCCTCGACCCAGGCTTGTTGCTGCGCCTCGCTGTGTGCCGAATTCGACAACGTCAGAGTCGCGGCAATCGCGAGCGCCACGACCCATAGCCGTCCCGCAGCAATCTCCGTCATCCCAAGCAAACGCCGTACTCCCTTCTGTCATTCAGAGGCTAAGGCTGCGACGCCGAAGAATCCCGGAACGATGCGAGCACAGTAAAGGATTCGGGATTCTTCGCTTCGCTCAGAATGACAAATTTTCTGCATTTGCGCTGAACGGGCTAGGCGCGGAATTTATCGAGCGCGGCGCCCGACAACGAATACTCGGGCTCGAGGAACTCGGGCGTCATCCGACCGGTCTTCACGAAGCCGACGCTCAGGTAAAGCGCCGCCGCGTTGACGTTGCCGCGAAAGCAGGTCAGGCGAATTTTGGCGCATCGCGGATACTTGCCGGCGATCAATCGCAGCACCAGGTTCAGCGCCTGGCGGCCGTAGCCTTTGCCCTGATGGGCCGCGTCGATCATGATGTCGTCGATCCAGTAGTCGTCGGCGCTTAGCGGATCGCAGACCAGCGTCACGTACCCGACCACTGCGTTTTCGTCGCGAATAACGAACGGCAGGTAGTCGTATTCTTCGCCCCACGCGCGCACGTAGCACATCGCGAGCGACTTGATCGGCGGCGCGACGAACGTTTCCTGCTCGGGATGAAGCTTGAGCGCGATCATCTCGCGCCAATTCGTCCTGTCAGCCGGTTCGAGTCGTATTGCCATGATGAGAATCCCGATTTGCCGCCCGCTCACGCCTGCATCGTGAGGAAAATATCGCGCGCGTGATCGTCGCTGATGCGCTTCACCGAAGTGATCCTGTCGGCGAACTGCTTGAGCGACGACGTATCCGCCGAGCCGACATCGACCAGCACTCCGAAAATCGAAAATTGCAACGCGCGCTTGGCTTCGAGCAGGCGCGCGAGCCACTCGGGACTGACCTGCGATTCGCCGTCGGTGATAATCACGATATCGGCGCGTTTGAGTTTCTTTTCGCTGATCAGCGCCACCGCCGCGTCGATTGGCTGTTCGAAATCGGTGCCGCCGCCGGGGAAATATTCCGCCATCTCGACCACCTTCGCGAGTTCGGGCTGATAGCGCCGCTCACGATTCAGGTCGAGCACCTTGAGGCTCGTGTCGCCGGAGGAAAACATCACGGCGCGAAAAAGCCGCCGCTGCCGCCGCGCGATATCCATCAGCGTCAACGCGACGGCCTTCGACCACATTTCCTTGTCGCCCTGCATCGAGGAGCTGACGTCGATACAAACGACCATCGGGCCCTTGCCCTTCTGCTCGTCGTCCCGCAGCCGATACTGAAGGACGGTTCCCTCCAGCAATCGGCGATGGAAATCGCGGCGCAGCGCCGGATGATGCATCGCGAGCAGCTCGGACGGGATCAGGCGACCGATATCGGCGCCGAGTTCGACGTCGTAAGCTTCCGCGACGCCGCGCTCGAGCGTCTTGTGCTTCAGCGCGCGCGCATCCTGCTTGAACCGTCCGACCATCCGCGCCAGCTCGCCGAGCTTCTTGTTGCGGGCCAGCCGCCGGCCCAGCTCGAGGCGCGCGCCCGCGGAGACGCGACCGCCCTGGCCGAACTCGCGGCTGAAGTCGTGACTGTCCTCGGCGGCGCGATCGATCTCTTTGGCCAGTTCGGCGGTCTGCAATTGCATCCGCTTGAGCGCCGTCTGATCGGCGCCCTTCATCGCATCCTCGAATCGCCGCGCCTTTTGATTGAGCCGCGCTTCCGAAACCTTGGCGGCGCGTTCAGCCGCCTCGGCCATCTGGGCCAGCTTCTTTTTTTCCGATTCGCCGAGCGCCGGCTCGCCCTCTTTCGGCTCCGCCATTTCCGCGACGGTCTTCACCGCTTCGCCGCGATTTTCGAGATCTTCCTCCTGCCGCGCGAGGTCCTGCAGGTCGGCCATCTCGCTGCGATTGATCAGGCGTTCCGACCTGATCATTTCGAGCGCCTGCTCGCTCATCACGATTGCAGCGATCGCCGCCTTGTCGGATTCAAGCTCGGTGCGGAGCCGCAGCGCCTGGAACGACGGCGACGGAACTATCTGCTCGAGGATGGTGCGATTCAGAGTTGCCGCGCGCCGGACGTCGTCGGTTTTGTGCCACGCCGGATTCATCTTGAAGAGCGCGAAAAAGAAATCCTGCACCAGCGCGCCGAAATGCGGCACGATACGATCGCCCGCTTCGGCCAGCTCCGCGATCGAGGGTGCGTCGGCGACTATCTCGCTCCACGTGCGGCGATCGTAGCTGTCGCTTTCAAACCACGAAGCGCCGGTCGGCGCCCTGGGAACGTAAAGCGGCCGCGGCTTGATTGATTTGGCTTTGCGCGCCATCGAAGTCGAGCATAATCGAGGGCGAGCGCGGCGGCTATTGCATCCCGGATGAATCAACGCTGACGAAATCGCAGCGGCGGCGCCACTTGGTAGCCGATTCGGCGCTTGATGTTGGACCGCGATGCGTAACACAATTGAAACGTAGAGGCTGGTGGGCGAAAGCTTCTCAAAAATTCGCCGTTCGACGATTGCATCGCGATGAAACTCGGCCAGGAAAATATCACACTGTCGAAACGCCGCCACGATTTGCTGCTGGCGACCGTGCAGGAATTTATCGCGACTGCGGAGCCGGTCGGCTCGGCGCAGATCGTCGCGCGGCATCAACTGGGCGTGCGCGCCGCGATGGTTCGCAACATAATGTCGGAACTCGAGGACGCGGGATTTCTCCGCCAGCCGCATACGTCGGCGGGCCGCGTGCCGACCGAGAAAGCGTATCGCTACTACGTGGACAATCTCGCGGCTGCGGCGCGAATCGGCTTCGAGGATCGCGCGCAGATCGAACTTCACTACTCGACTGCGGCCGGCGATCTGAGCGCGGTGCTGCGCGATACTCCGCGACTGCTCGCGCTGCTCACCGGGCAGGCTGCGATGGTGATGCCGCCGCGGCTCGAAGCCTCGATTCTCGAGCAGGTGAACTTCGTGCGGCTCCGCGAAAAGCAGGTGCTCGCGGTGTTCGTCACTGAGAAGGGCGCTGCGCAGAATCGAATCGTCGATACCGAGCGCGATCATTCGCAAGGGGAACTGGATCGGATGGCGCGCTACCTGAACGACTCGCTCGAGGGACGCACGCTCGACGAAGCGTGCAAATGGATCGCGGCGCAGCTCAAGGAAGAGCGTGCGCGTTACGATCGCTTCATGCACGACGCGCTTGCGCTGGGCGAGGCAATTTCCGGCCACGTCGCGCGTATCGACCTGTACGTCGAGGGTGGCCTGCAGGCGCTCGAGCAGCCGGAATTCGCCGATCGCTCCAAGATGCGCGAGTTGCTGCGCGCGCTCGAGGACAAGAGCGCGCTGCTGGAGCTGCTCGAGCGAAGCCTCGCACACGACGGCCTGACCGTGTCGATCGGCGCTGAAAACTACGATCCGCGGCTCGCTTCGCTGAGCGTGGTCGCAGCGTCGTATCTCAGCGGCAGCACCGTGCTGGGCAGCCTCGCGATCGTCGGCCCGGTGCGGATGGAATACGACCGCGTGATTCCGCTGGTCGAGTACACCGCCCGCGCGATCTCTCGCCTGCTAGAGCACTGACGCCCGCCGTCCGCGCTCGCCTTCAAAATCTCCAGCAATGAAGATCGCAAAGGTCTGCGCGATGAACCAGCGTGCGATCCGGCACCCTCACCTACCCGCCGCAAGGCGGCGGGCCTCCTCTCCCGTAGAATAACGGGAGAGGTAAAGCACCGCGCCGCCGCACAGCATCGATGACCGATCGCTCCATAGTCGCAGAGGTCATCCGCGCCGTTGAAGAACGAATGGCGAGCAGCAGTGCCCTGCACGCGATCCAGCACCCTCACCTGCCTCGTCGCGTCCCGCGACTCCGGCGCCCTCTCCCGTAAAAGAACGGGCGAGGTATTTCAGATACGGCATCATTCGGTGGAGGCTCTTCCCTCGAGAATGACCGAGTTGCGCTCTGTCAGAGTGCTGGTGCTGGCGCACGATGAAATGATGCTTAGGTTAAATGGGTAGCGGTTTCATAAAATGGGCAATCGACACAAGGGAAATAGCGGGTTCGGCGATGATCACGATCAGGCCGACGCGGCGCGCGGCACAGACGCGGGCGGAATCGAGCAACCTGATGCGTCCGCGGCGACCGATGCGGGCGGCTCCAACGCCGACCTCGCAGCGCTGCTAGCGGCCAAGGACAAGGAAATCGCCGAGCTGAAGGATAAGTACTTGCGCACGCTCGCCGACTCGGAAAACGCGCGCAAGCGAATCCGCCAGCAGAGCGAGGAATCGGTTCGCATCCAGCGCGAAAATATCCTGCGCGACCTGCTGCCCGTCGTGGATAACCTCGAGCGCGCGATCAGCGCGGCTCGTGGCGGCACCGACATCAAGACGGTAGTGCAGGGCGTCGAGATGGTACTGGCCGCGCTGCACGATTTTCTGCGCAACCAGGGAGTGACGCCGGTGAGCGCCGTCGGCGAAGTATTCGATCCTTTGCGGCACGAGGCGGCCGATCACGTCAGCTCCGACCAGCATCAGCCGAACACGGTGGTCAGCGAGTTCCATCGCGGCTACCTGTTGGGCGATCGAATCCTGCGTCCGGCGCGGGTGTCGGTGGCGAAAGATGGAAGTGCGCGGCGAAGCGGCGGCGAAAATGACGCCTCCGACATTGAAAACAATTAAAGAGTGATTATCTCTCAAGCAGAGGATCTTTAGGAAAATGGCAAAAGTAATCGGAATCGATCTGGGCACCACGAATAGCTGCGTCGCGGTGATGGAAGGCGGCGATCCAGTCGTAATCGCGAACTCAGAAGGTAGCCGCACAACTCCCTCGGTGGTGGCCTTCACCGAAGCGGGCGAACGGCTGATTGGGCAAATCGCGCGGCGCCAGTCGATTACCAATCCGACCAACACGGTTTTCGCGATTAAGCGCCTGATGGGCCGGCGTTTCGACGACGTTGAAGTGCAGAAGGCGCTTAAGGTGCTGCCTTACAAGGTCGCCAAGAATGACGATGGCGCGGCGTGGGTGGAAATCCGCGGCAAGAAATACAGCCCCGCGGAAATTTCGGCGTTCGTCCTGCAAAAGATGAAGCAAACGGCCGAGGACTATCTCGGCGAGAAAGTCACCGAGGCGGTGATCACCGTCCCGGCGTACTTCAATGACAGCCAGCGGCAGGCAACCAAGGATGCGGGCCGGATCGCAGGCCTGAACGTGCTGCGCATCATCAACGAACCGACCGCCGCGTCGCTGTCGTACGGCCTCGACAAGAAGAAGGACGAGAAGATCGCCGTGTTCGACCTCGGCGGCGGTACGTTCGACGTATCGATTCTCGAACTCGGCGAAGGTGTATTCGAAGTCAAGGCGACCAACGGCGATACGTTCCTGGGCGGCGAAGATTTCGATCAGCGCATCATTGACTACCTGGCCGACGAATTCAGGAAGGACCAGGGAATCGATCTGCGCAAGGATCGGATGGCTTTGCAGCGCCTGAAGGAAGCGGCCGAGAAGGCCAAGACCGAGCTTTCGACCGTGACCGAGACGGACATCAACCTGCCGTTCGTGACGGCGGATCAGTCCGGACCGAAGCATCTGAACATCAAGCTCTCGCGCGCGAAGCTCGAAGTGCTCTGCGCCGATCTGCTCGATCGGCTCGACGCGCCGTGCACGACCGCGCTCCGCGATGCGGGCCTCAAGGCCAGCGACATCAACGAGATCGTGCTGGTCGGCGGGATGACCCGGATGCCGGCGGTGCAGGAGCGAGTGCGGCGACTGTTCGGCAAGGAAGGCCACAAGGGCGTCAATCCGGACGAAGTCGTCGCGATCGGCGCGGCAATCCAGGCGGGCGTGCTGAAGGGCGAAGTCAAGGACGTCCTGCTGCTCGACGTGACGCCGCTATCGCTCGGAATCGAGACGCTCGGCGGCGTGTTCACCAAGCTGATCGAAAAGAACACGACGATTCCCACCCGCAAGAGCCAAACGTTTTCGACTGCGCAGGACAATCAGACGGCGGTTACGATTCGCGTGTTCCAGGGCGAGCGCGAGATGGCGTCGGACAACAAGCTGCTCGGCCAGTTTGATTTGATCGGGATTCCGTCCGCGCCGCGCGGCCTGCCGCAGATCGAGGTGACGTTCGATATCGACGCGAACGGTATCGTCAACGTGCATGCAAAAGATCTCGGCACCAACAAGGAGCAGTCGATTCGCATCACCGCGTCGTCGGGCTTGAGCGAGGAAGAGATCAAGAAGATGGTGCGCGAGGCCGAATCGCACGCCGCCGACGATCATGCTCGCCGGCAGCAGGCCGAGGCGCGGAACAAGCTCGACAATTTGATTTATACGACCGAGAAGACGCTCAAGGACTACGGCGAGCAACTCGATGAGGCGTCGCGCAAGCAAGTCGAGGATGCGCTCGCGGAAGCGCGGACCAAGCTCGAATCCAAGGATGCCGACGAGATCAATCGCGCGGCGGAGACACTGTCCGCGGCATCGCACAAGCTCGCCGAGGCGATGTACAGCAAGACCCGGCAAGCGGGCCAGGGGGCAGGCGGCGCCGATGGCGGCGGCGCGGGTGGTCCGGAACACGGCCAGGCAGGTGGCGCTGGCGCGAAGGAAGATGTCGTCGATGCGGACTTCAAGGAAGTCAAAGATCAATAACCTCTCAATTGGGGTCGCCACTGGCGGCCCCGATTGTTTCCACCATGATAATGGCATCCGCGCCTGCTATGACGTAGAATGCCTCCGAAATGCCTGCCGCTAACAAACGCGACTATTACGAAATACTGGGCGTCAATCGCAAAGCCGGTGACGACGAGTTAAAGAAGTCGTATCGACGGCTCGCAATTCAGTTTCATCCCGATCGCAACCCCGGCAACAAGGAAGCCGAGGAGCGATTCAAGGAACTCAACGAAGCCTACCAAATCCTGTCCGACCCGGAGCGGCGCGCGCAGTACGATCGTTTCGGTCATGCGGCTTTCCAGGGTCCGAATGGACCAGGCGGATTTGGCGGTTTCGACTTCAGCCAGGGCTTCGAGGAAGTCTTCTCGGACATCTTCGGTGATTTCTTCGGCACCGGCCGCGGACGATCGCGTTCGCGTACTCGCCGTGGCGACGATCTGCGCTACGACCTCGAAGTCGATTTTGAAGAAGCCGCCCACGGCGCCGAAAAGGTCGTCAAGTTTCAGCGCCTGACCCAGTGCGAGGCGTGCAACGGTACTCGCGCTCGCGCCGGTACGAGCGGAGCGCAGCAATGCCCCAATTGTCGCGGCAGCGGGCAGGTTCGCACTCAGCAGGGATTTTTCTCGATATCGACGACGTGCGGACAGTGCCGCGGCGAGGGCACGATCATCTCCGACCCATGCCCCAAGTGCCAGGGCCAGGGGCGGCTGCGCAAGGCTGAATCGCTCGCCGTGAAAATTCCTCCCGGCGTGGACAACGGTTCGCGCCTCAAGTTGCGCGCCGAGGGTGAAGCGGGCTACGGTGGCGGGCCGCAAGGCGATCTCTACGTCGTGATCCACGTCAAAGAGCATCGCCTGTTCGTACGCCAGGACAACGACGTCATCATAGAAGTGCCGATCAGCTTTCCGCAAGCCGCGCTCGGTACCGAGATCGAAGTTCCGACGCTCGACGGCAAGCTGAAGCTCAAGATTCCTTCGGGCACGCAGTCGGGCAAGATTCTCAGGTTGAAGGGAAAGGGTATCGTCGATCTGCACGGCTACGGCCGCGGCGATCAATTGATCAAGGTTGTGGTCGAGACGCCGCGCAGCCTCACCGCTCGGCAGCGCGAACTGCTCGAGGAGTTCGCGCACCTTGACGGCAAAGCGATCAATCATCCGCTCTCGAAAGGCTTCGTCGATAAGCTCAAGGAAATGTTCGGCTAGCCCGCGCGCCGCAGGGAGTATTCGACATGGCGTGTCATTCGTGCGCAACCGGTGAAGGATTCAAGGCCAGCTACTGCGAGGATTGCGAGCGCTGGACGTTTCATCTGCGCAGCCGCCACGTGCTGATCGCGATAGGCATTGTGGGCGCCGCGATCGTCGCGGTTGGGCTTGCGATCGTGCAGCCGGAATTGATCGGGCCACTCGCGGCGGTCGGCGGCGCAGGCCTCGCCAAGCGCGCGCTCGCGCTGATCGCGTAGCGGCGTGCGCGACATTCCGCGTTAGCGCGGGATGTGCACCAACTCCAGTTTCATCCCGTCCGGATCGGTGAAGAACACCGCGTAGTAGCCTGCGACGTAAGCGTACTCGCGCGGCAGATCGGTGACGTGACCGCCGTGCGCCGAGATCTGCTTCGCCAGTTCGTCGATGTGATGCCGGCTATCGGCCGCAAACGCGATCTCGCATAGTCCCACGCGATGCCGATGAAAGTTATCGGCGCGAAACTGCGGGTCCGATCGCCGAATCCAGAACGAACCGCGCGCGCCGATAAATCCCGCGCTGCTCTCCGGCGGCGGATCCTCGATCGTAGTCACGGTCGGGTAGCCAATCTGCGGCATCAGCCACGAGTAGAAATACTTCGCCGCCGCGTAATCGTTCACGTTGATGATGATATGATCGATTCCGTGCGGCATCGCGCACTCTCCTGGCGTACTGGTTAGAGATGGTTTCGGCCGAGGCTCTCAAGCAGCGCCGCCTTCATCACTCCCGCGGGCGGCGCGATTCGATTGAACAGTTTGAACGCCAGCTCCCCCTGATTAATCAGCATCCCGGCTCCGTCGGCAACGCGGCGCTTGAGCGCAATCGCGGGCCGCAGGAACGGGGTCGCCTGCGCAGCATAGATCAAATCGTAAAATAGACAATCGGTCGGCGTCGCGTCGTAGTCCAGCGATGCGAACTGCGGCGTCGTGAGGCCCATCGGCGTGGCGTTGACCACGATGCGGGCGCGCGGCAGCAATTCAGCGTCGGTGAGCGCGTCGAGTCCGAACGTCAGCATCGCCGAAGCGCGAGGCCGCGTCATCCGTTTCTTGAGCGCGCGCGCTCGAGCAATCGTACGATTGCAGATCGCGATCTCGCGCGCGCCGATCCGCTGGCATGCGAGCACCGCCGCCGCCGCCGCGCCGCCCGCTCCGATCACGATCGCGAGGCCGCCGCGCAGATGGGATTTCAGCTCGCGCAGATCGCGCTCGAGCCCGCGCGCGTCGGTGTTGTCGCCGTAAAGATCGCCGCGCCGATTGATGACGCAATTGACCGCGCCCAGCAACCGAGCCTCGGCGCTCAGATTCCTGATCAGGCGGGCGGCGGATTCCTTGTGCGGCACGGTCAGATTGACGCCGGCAATATTGAGCGCCGGGATCGCGCGCAGCGCCGCCGCGAAGTTCTCGCGGCGCACCCGGAACGCCACGTATGCGCGGTTCATCGCGAGCGCCGCGTATGCCGCATTATGCATCGCGGGCGATTTCGAATGCTCGACCGGATCGCCAAAAATCGCGGTCAGAACCGTCGCGCCGTTGATGTCGCGGGACATGACTTGCGCAGATTTCTTTGGCGCGACGACTATCGCGCCGCGACGGCCGCCCCGACGCGAGCGTCAGTTGTCGTTCGAAGTAGGACTCGCGGGCCAGCATCGCAAGCAACTCTGCGCGTTTTTTCGGAATCCATAGTGGTGCGAGATTTTATCCGAAGCGTCGCGCGCCCGATAGATTATTGTCGAGTCTGCCGTTAAAGTGGCAGCCGAAGGCCGCATGTGAAATTATATTGCCCGCGTCGGTTCATTGGCTTGTGCAAAACGGCCCTCCGAGTCGAACGAAGGAGAATTGAAATTGCCGTCAGCCCCCGCGTTGACTGCACGAGCAAATGAATAGCGAAATTGCACCCCGTTTGATCGGCGCCGGTACGGCGCTGCCGCCCAACTATGTTGACCAGGAACATCTAACCGCGAGACTGCGCGAACTCTGGCAAGCGCGATACTCGGACCTCCGCCGCTTCGATCAGATTCAAGGCGCGCTCGGCATCACGGGCCGCCACCTGGCGCTGCCGATCGAGGCTTACATCCCGCTCGACACCTTCGCGAAAACCAACAGGGCCTGGATGCGCGTTGCGCCGGAAGTCGGCACCGCAGCCGCGCGCGCGGCGCTCAATCGCGCAGGCCTCGAACCGCGCGACGTCGATCACCTGTTCTTCGTCACAGTGACCGGCATCGCCACGCCGAGCATCGACACTCGCGTGATCAGCGCGCTCGGGATGCGCAAGGATGTGAAACGCACGCCGATCTTCGGCCTAGGATGCGTCGCCGGGGCGACCGGGATGGCGCGGACATCCGACTATGTGCGGGCTTTTCCCAACGACGTCTCGATGCTGCTGTCGATCGAATTGTGCTCGCTCACGCTGCAGCGCGAAGACTTATCGATCGCGAATATCATCGCGTCGGGACTCTTCGGCGACGGTTCGGCGGCGATGATTTTCAGCGGCAATGATCGCGCCGGCGGCAAGGGGCCGCAGGTCATCGCGACACGGTCGCTGCTGTTCCCGAACACGGAGGAAATACTCGGCTGGGAAGTCGTTGATAGCGGATTCAAGATCGTGTTGTCGTCGAAGCTCACCGATTTGGTGGCCGCGCACATCCGCGACGAAGTGGATTCGTTTCTGGCGGCGCAGAATCTCGAGCGCGCGAACATCCGCCACTGGATCGCGCATGCCGGCGGCCCCAAAGTGCTGCGCACGGTCGAGTCGTCGCTCGAGTTGCCCGAAGGCGCGCTCGCAAGGTCTTGGAAATCGCTCGAGTCGGTCGGAAATCTTTCGTCGGCATCCGTGATGTTCACGCTCACCGATCTAATCGACGAAGGCGCCGCTGACCCGGGCGATTACGGTATGGTGATCGGGATGGGCCCGGGATTTTCCGTCGAACTGGTCTTGCTGAAGTGGTGATTTCGCTCCGCACTTATCTGATCCTGCTGTCGATACTGGTGATCGAGCGATTCTTCGAACTCGATCTGGCGCGGCGCAACGCGCGCAACGCGTTCGAGCACGGCGCAATCGAAGTCGGACAGGCGCACTATCGCGTGATGGTCGCGATGCACACGCTATTCATCGCGTCGTGCGCGCTCGAAGCGATTTTCTTTCCAACGCATTTTTCACCCGCGGTCGCATGGATCGCGCTCGGCGCCGAACTATGCGCGCAACTGCTCCGCTACTGGGCGGTCTCGACGCTGGGCGAGCGCTGGAATACGCGCATCATCGTCGATCCCGCACGGACGCCGGTGACCGGCGGCCCTTACCGCTTCATGCGCCATCCCAACTATCTCGCCGTGGTGATCGAGATCGCGGCGGTGCCGATGATCGGCGGCGCGCTCGTCACCGCGATCGTATTTTCGATCGCAAACGCCTTCGTGCTCGCAGTAAGGATACCGGCGGAAGAGCGCGCGCTCGGCGGCGCCTATCAGGGTTTGTTCGGCTCGCGGAGCCGTTTCATCCCGCGCTTCCGGCATCAATAGCCGATACCTACCGTATCCGCCGCTTGCTATGATCGCGCGATGCTATTCGCGCCGTTCCTGATCTTCTACGCGATACTGTTTTTCTTCGCGCTCGCGTTTCTTTTTATCCTGGTTGAAATCCACGTCATCAACTACGCATTCCAGTTGCTTGGATTGCCGCCCGAGCTTGCATTTTTCGCGCTGCTCACGGCGCTTGTCGGCAGCTACATCAACATCCCGATTACTCGCATCGCGGCTGGCAGCCGCCGCGCGCCCGCAGTGGTGAACAATTTCGGCGTGCGCTACCGCGTGCCGACCGGCTATCCGGCTGACTCGACGATCGTCGCAATCAACGTCGGCGGCGCTGTCGTGCCAATACTCATTTCAATTTACGTTCTGATGCACTCGCCCGGCATCATCCCTCCCACGTTGATAGGTATTGCAATAGTCACTTTGATAGTGCATCGCTTCGCGCGGCCGATCCCCGGGATGGGAATCGCGACGCCGATGTTCATCCCGCCGATCGTCGCCGCGGCGGCGGGCTATTTTCTGGGCGCCTCGACGCATCACGCTGACGCGGTCGCATTTGTAAGCGGCGTGATGGGCACGCTGATCGGCGCCGACCTGCTGAATCTCAGGAAGCTGAGCGGCTTGGGCGCACCGGTCGCGTCGATCGGCGGCGCAGGCACCTTCGACGGCATCTTCCTGACCGGCATCGTCGCGGTCCTGCTCGCGTAACAGTTTCCAGCTTGTCCGATAGAAAGCAAGAGTCTATAGTGGTTCCAAATTGCATCCAATTTGGAGAAAAGCCGATGCCGGTGACTCTGACGATCAAAAAGGTTCCCGACAAAATCGTCGCGCGGTTACGGCGGCGTGCGGCTGCCAATCATCGTTCGCTGCAGGGAGAACTGATGACCTTGCTTGAAGAGGCCAGTGAACCGAAGCGGCTTACAATCCATGAACTCCGGCAGGCAATGTTGAAGTCGGGACTTCGCACGCCGGACGAAAGCACCCGGATGATTCGCGAAGATCACGATGCCCGCTAAGGTCGCGGCGGCGGCGCGCGCTAGGCGGGTTTGAATTTCACCAGCGTGTGCTCCGGCGTCACGTCGTCGAAATAAACTTCGACCGGCATCTCGACCCGAACTTTCTCCGGCGCCGCGACGATATTGGTCGTCATGCGCGGGCCTTCATCCAGTTCGACGATACCAAGTATGTAGGGCGCGTCGCCGAAGGATCGGATCGACGCGCGCCGCACCACCGTATAGCTATGCAGCTTGCCGCGGCCGCTGACGCGCTGCCAGGCGAGCTTATCCGCGAAACAGTGCGGGCATCGATCGCGCGGATAATAGACAAACTTCTGGCACGCGCCGCAGCGTTGAATAGTCAGTTCGTGGCGCTTGGCCGCTTCCCAGAACGGACGGCTGGTCGGCGTGGGCTTCGGTAGCGGTTTGAAATACTCACTCATGATCGTCGCTCCAGGATCAGGCTCGCCTGCTCGCTCATTATTCCGCCGTTGCCATTGACGTATGCGAGCGACGCATTTTTGACTTGCCGCTCACCGCCACGCCCCATCAATTGCCGGATGCCTTCGGTCACGTGACTCATGCCGCCCGCGAGTCCGGGCTGGCCGAACGAGAGTTGGCCGCCGTGCGTGTTGCAGGGAAAATCGCCCGCATAAGTCAGGTCGTGTTCCGCGACGAACGGTCCACCCTGACCCTTCTTGCAGAAGCCCGCGTCCTCGAGCGTGACGATCACCGTGATCGTGTAACAGTCGTACGGACAGACGAGGTGCATATCCTTCGGCTGCAGCCCCGCCATTTTGAAGGCCGCTTCCGCGGCGGGCTTCACCGGTGATTCCGTCAGCGACGGCGCGTATGTGATCGTTGAATGGTTCGCGTACTCGCCGGCGCCGATCAGCCACACCGGCGTGTTCTTCGAGCGCTTCGCGACGTCCGGCGACGCGACGATAATTGCGGCGCCGCCGGTGACCGGGCTCACGATCTCGTACAGATGCAACGGATCGACGATCATGCGCGAGTTCAGCACGTCGTCGATCGTGAGCGCCTTGTCGTTGAAGGTCGCGAGCGGATTCTTGAGCGCGTTGGCGCGTTGATCGACTGCGACCTTCGCCATCTGGCGCGCCGTGGTGCCGTATTCGTACATATGCCGATGCGCGATCATCGCGTATCCGCAGTTCGCGCCGACGTTGCCGTAGGGCGCCTCGAACTCGCGCTGCACCGAAATCACCGGCGGCTTCTGATCTCCGCGCGCATTCAGATCGGCCACCAGGCACAGCACCGCGTTGCACATCCCGGCATCGATCGCCGCCGCCGCGCGCCAGATCATCCCGGCTGGACTTGCGCCGCCGATATCGACCTGGTTCAGCATGCGCACGTTGAGGCCGAGCACTTCCGCGGCGCTGGCCGGATAGATCATGCCGGGATCCGCGAACGGCACGCCCACCAGAAATCCGTCGATGTCCTTTTTTTCGAGACCCGCATCCGCGATCGCCTCGGCCGCAACTCGCCCCATCAGGCCGAGCGGCGTCAGATTGCCCGGCTCTTTGACCGGCTTCAGTTCGCCGATTCCGATCGCGGCAGCTTTGCCTTTAAGACTCATGTGATCACTCCCGCTTTGGCACTTGTCGCTGATGCTTACCACAAGTTGCGCGTTCAGCGTGAAAGGCGGGCGCAAAAATTTTCTCGCCGCGACGCTTCGGCCCGCGAGGCTGACACGCGTTGCGCCATCTTATACTTTGGTCGGATCAGGAGTTCCGCGAACATGGCATTTATCATCTGTGACGACCACAACCTCGATGTCGAAGCCGACGGCGTTGACCCCGCCGCGGCCAGGCAACTGATGCTGACCGACGCCAAGGTCGATGCGAACGCGGCCGAAAAGGAAATAATCGAATTCGGCAAGCATCATCGCGACTGCAACATTCGAATTCTCGCCGGGTAATTTTTCAGGCAACGACGCACATGGGATTCCGCATCGTGAAGTGATTTGACTTCGCCCGATCGCGCTTGCTATCGGATGAAGCGATCATCCAATCAGCGAACATGGCGCAAAGGATATCGCGATGAAAAAGGTTTCTTCGTTGCTTGCGGCGTCGGTCGGCATCGTAATGCTTTGTGGATTAGCGACGCTCGCGCGCGCCGGTGAAGCGGAACAAACGGAAATAAAGGCGCTCAAGCAGAATTACGTGAAGGCGCTCGAAGCCAAGGATGTCGACGCCTTGATGGCCGTTTACGAGAATAGTCCGACGCTGGTGGTGTTCGACGTGATTCCGCCGCGTCAATACCTTGGCTGGGAAGCGTACAAAAAAGACTGGCAGGGCGTTCTCGGCGGATGTACCGGGCCGATGAAAGCGGAACTGACCGAGATGACGATCGTCGCCGAAGGCAACGTCGGTTACGGCCACGAGATTCAGCACTTGAGTTGCCCGACGAAGGGCGCGCCGCTGGACATGACGCTGCGGGCGACCGACGGCTATGCGAAGAAAGACGGCAAATGGCTGATTGCGCACGAGCATCTTTCAGTCCCGGTCGATCTCGCGACCGGCAAGGGCGATTTGACCTCGAAGCCGTAATCGCGCGATTTGCCGATCGCGGCGACGATTGCGAATTCAAATTTGCGCACGCCCGCTTGCGAAATCTTCTGTCGTATTGACCGGTGATCCAGACGGCAGATACACTGCGCGGGCGGGGTGGAGCAGTCTGGTAGCTCGCCGGGCTCATAACCCGGAGGTCGAAGGTTCAAATCCTTCCCCCGCAACCAATAAACATTCTCGGACCTGACATGCTTGATAGAAGGCCTCATGGCACGGATACCGGTCGTATGACTACGAAGAAGATCCCCGCCGGCGCGTCGGGCTCTGCGGACTTAAGTAGCCGCGAAGCGGTTGAACGCTTCCGTGAGGCAGCCGCTGAGTTCACAAAGCGTGCGACACGCTCCAAACAGTCTGCGATCAGGGTTCTCGTTGAATCGGGAATCTACACTAAGTCCGGCAAGCTCACCAAGAATTACCGGTCCTAACGAGCAATCGCCTCCGCTCCGTTGCATCAACTGGCTGCGAGTTTCGTTCTCGGCTACCACGGATGCGATAGTGCCGTGGGCGAGCGAATCCTCAAGGGCGAATCCTTCAAGCAAAGCAACAACGACTACGATTGGCTTGGTCCGGGGATCTATTTCTGGGAAGCGAACCCGCTACGTGGTTTCGACTTCGCTCGCGAGGCCAAGAAACGTCGGACGTCCGATATACGAAGACCGTTTGCTATCGGCGCGGTAATTTCGCTTGGCGGGTGCCTTGATCTAACGACCACTGCTGGTGTCGAACAAGTGCGTACAGCTTACCGCACTCTCGCGGAACTCGCTGCGGCCGGCCGCTTCAAACTGCCTCAGAATGCGGGCGACGGCTTGCTGCGCCGATTGGATTGCGCCGTGATTCAAATGGTCCACACCATCCGCGCCGATCGGGGCGAGCAGCCGATCGATGCGGTGAAAGGCGTCTTCATCGAAGGCCTCCCGGTCTACAAAGGCTCGGGATTTTACGAGAGGACCCACATCCAGATTGCCGTCCGGAACCCCGATTGCATCAAAGGTGTATTCCGCGTTCCACAAGCCCAGCTTCGATCAATCAACAGGTAGTAGATTCGGATCCCTTAGCAGGATGTTGATTAAAGGGTGAATTTGGAAAATTCGCCTCCAATCGCGAAGCGTACAAGCCTCTTGAGATCATTCGAGATCAGTAAGTGTGTAGCTAAATCCAACAATTTGTATTTTTCAACAGCCTGCTAG